>JBBSFA010000037.1:0-10079 GCA_038239185.1 Elainellales cyanobacterium
ATCAAGCACCCGTAGAGGCGCGGCATTCGGCAAAAAACCTCTGTCTTCACCCACAACCGATCGCCTGAATGCCACGCCCTTAAACCTAGAGGGACTAAACCAAATGAACAACGCCGATCGCGTCCAGTGGTTGCAAGGGCAGACTCAGTTGGGTTCTTTGTCGGAGGAGGTATTGGGGGCGATCGCCGCCCAAATCCAAGAGCAGTCGGTGTCAGAGAATCGCCGCCTGATGCTGGAGGATACTGCGCCCGATGCCCTCTATATCCTCAAGTCGGGGCGGCTGGAAGCTTACCACACTAGCGCAGACAGCCTTGCTGATGCCCGGAGCCTGCTGCCGGGTTCGATGCTGCATCTGAAAGAATTGCTGCTGGATCAGCCCGCTGGAGAGACGATCGTTGCCTTGAGCGAGTGCGAGCTGTGGACAGTGCCCCGCGAGAATTTTCTGGCATTGGTTGAGCAATACCCCGAAATTAGCCGCACGTTTTCGCGGCAGTTGGCGGCAGAGCTAAATCAGGTGGCAGCACAGCTTGCTTTTGAGCAAGAGCGCCAGACGGCATTGCTGCCTTATCTCGTCCCCAAGGTGAAGCAGGGAATTATCGGATCCAGTCGCTATGCGGTGCGGTTGCGGCAGGAAATTCGCAAGGCTTCCACTCATCACAAGTCTGTGCTGGTGTTTGGCGAACCGGGGTTAGGGAAAGATAACGTGGCTGCCCTGATTCATTTTGGCTCCGCCGATCGCAAGCAGCCCATCATCAAAGTCAACTGCGATACGCTGCAAACCAGCGGAGCCGAGCTGTTTGGGCGATCGGGCGGCAAACCGGGCTTGCTGGAGTGGTTGGGCAACGGCACGTTGATGCTGAACAATGTCCAGGATTTGCCGAAGGAGCTAGAGGGTAAACTGCGGCAGCTCTTAGCGACTGGAGAGTATGTTCCGGTGAGTCGGGAAGGGGCACCGGAAGCCGAGCCAAAGCGATCGCCTGCCCGGATCTTGATGACCGCAGAGCGCACCCTGCCAAGCTCCTTAAACTGCAAAAAAGCGGGCACTACTATCCTTAAAGTACCGCCGCTGCGGGTCACCAAAGCCGACATTGCCGCGCATGTGAAATACCTAATCAGCTTGTATTGCCGCACCAGAGGATTAACCCCACCGCAGGTTTCGCCAGAGGCACTGCGGCGGCTGCAAGGCTATGATTTTCCCGGTAACCTGTCGGAGCTGGCAGGCTTAGTCGAACGGGCAATCATCCAATCGAACGGCGCTCCTGTTCTAACCGAAGAGGTGTTTTGGGCGACGGGCAGCAGCAAGACCCGCCGCTTCCGGCTGAATCTGCTTAACGCGAATCCGTGGCTGCGATCGTTTCTGCGGAGTTCGTGGTATCCAGACCGGATTAACTATGGCTTTACGCTGTGGTTTTTCGCGATCGTGGTGGCTGTGCTGTTTGTTGCGCCGCAGTCGCGAGATGCCAACATTGCCCTCAATCTGTTTTGGGCCTGGTGGTGGCTTTTGATTCTGGTGGGCTTCCCGTTTGTGGGACGGCTGTGGTGCTCGGTTTGTCCGTTTATGATCTATGGCGAAGTGGCTCAACGACTGTCGCTGCGCTGGTTTCCGCGCGAATTATTGCCTTGGCCTCGGCAGCAGGCAGAAAAGTGGGGCGGCTGGTTCTTGTTTGGGCTGTTTGTCTTAATTCTGCTGTGGGAAGAGCTGTGGGATTTAGAAAACACTGCTTATCTGTCGGCTTGCCTGCTGCTGCTGATTACGGCAGGCGCAATGATTTTTTCGGTGCTGTTCGAGCGGCGGTTTTGGTGTCGCTACCTCTGTCCGATCGGCGGCATGAACGGCATGTTTGGCAAGCTGGCCATGATTGAACTGCGCGCCCAGCAGGGAATCTGTGCCGCGACCTGTACAACCTACCAGTGCTATAAAGGCGGTCCCGAAAAGGGCGAAGGGATGGAAACAGGCGGCTGTCCGATCTATTCCCATCCCGCACAGCTCGAAGAAAATCGCGACTGTGTGCTGTGCATGACCTGCCTGAAAGCCTGTCCCCATCGATCGGTAGAGCTAAATCTGCGTCCACCTGGCATTGAACTTTGGACGACACACACGCCGACGCACGCCGAGGTTGCGCTGCTGTTTCTCATGTTTGGGGCAGTCTTTTTGCATCGTCTGCCCGAAATTTCGGCAAAGCTAGGAGTCCAACTGCCGCTCGACCCCTCGATCGATCGCTCGCTCAGCCAGTTTGGCATTCATGCAGGCGTTTCGGTGTTGGCGTTGCTGATTCCCGGCGCGATCGCTCTGCTTGCCCAAGCGCTGATCCGTCTGGCGCACTCCGCTAACCTGAAGCCTTATTCCTTTAAAGTTCTCGCCTATGGCTATCTGCCGCTAGTGCTGGGGGGAAACATCGCGCACTTTCTGCGGCTGGGCTTGACTGAAATGGGGCGAGTCGTGCCCGTGACCTTGGCGACTTTTGGCATGAGCGGGATGCAGACGGTGGCGATCGCTGCCGATCCGGCGGTGATTGCGTTTTTGCAAGGTACAACTTTACTGGTTGCGGCACTGCTGAGTTTTATCCTGACTCAAAAAATCTTTCATCAACCGCCTCAAAAATTATTGCCTCAGCATCTTGCTACCGTGGGACTGATGGTAATGATGTGGCAGCTAATCGTTTAGTCAGTCTTACACTACTCGGATCAATCCCATCCGGAGCTGATTGAAAATCCGCCGAATCTGCTCGGCATCTTGCGGCAGGATTGGCGCATCGGTCAAAGCCACTTTCAGCAGGCACTGGCGATCGATTTCGGTGATCTTTCCAGACTCTAAGATCCGCTCGATCGCCTGCTGGAGTTTTTGGGGCTGATAGCTTTCTTGCGATTGAGCCAGGGTTGAAACAGGAGCTGCGGTTAGTGTAGAAGAGGTCATGATTTATCTCCGAATGCACTACTGAATGATTTGCGTTGAGTCGATCGCTTTCAGTCAATCTGCTGTAACAGTCAATCGCTGTAAAAACAGCAAGCGATACTTGTAGTTCCGCAACCCACTTCCCTGCATCCGTAAGATGCCGCTTTTCTTTACAGAAAACGAAATTATCTGTAGCGTTTATCAAGCGGTCATAAAGTCCATCCTTGTGTTCTCTCTGGTGGCTGTAGGCTTTTCTGGCTGTAGGCTTTTCTATGCCTGCCGTAGCGATGTCTGCCGCAGCGATCGCCCCGTCTCAAGCACCGCCGCCGCCACGCGATCGATCTCCTCCGCCGTATTAAACCGCCCAATCCCAAACCGAATCGAGGCATAAGCCAGCTCAGTCGGACGATCCAGCGCTTGCAGCACATGCGAAGGCTCAATTTTGGCAGTCGTGCAGGCAGAACCCGAAGAGACAGCAGCGATCGGCTGGATGCCCAGCAGCAGAGCCTGCCCGTCCACATCGGCAAAGCTAACATTGAGATTGCCCGCGAGCCGCTGCGTTGGATGTCCATTCAAATACACGCCCGACAGACCTTGAAGCTGCTGCCAGAGGCGATCGCGCAATCCTGCCACTCGCTGCGACTCGTCCTCCATCTCCGCCAAGCCCAGCCGCACCGCCTCCGCCAAGCCGACAATTTGAGGCGGGTAAAGCGTTCCCGATCGCAGCCCTCGCTCCTGTCCGCCGCCGTGAATCTGTGGCGCAAGCTGGACTCGCGGATGTCGCCGCCGCACATAGAGCGCCCCGATCCCTTTCGGTCCATACACCTTGTGCGCCGTCAGCGACAGCAAATCGATCTGCATCGCCTGCACATCGATCGCCAGCTTGCCGATCGCCTGCGCTGCATCGGTGTGAAACAATACCTGATGGCGGTGGCAGAGTTCCCCGATTGCCGCTAGCGGCTGCAACACGCCAATTTCGTTATTTGCTGCCATCACCGACACCAGCACCGTATCAGGGCGAATGGCTTGCTCCAAGCGATCGAGGTCGAGCAATCCATCCGGCTGCACGGGCAAAAAAGTCACTTCAAATCCCAGCGACTGAAGATAACGACAGGGATCTAGCACGGCATTATGCTCTGTCTCTACCGTAATCAGATGCCGCCCTTTGCCCAAGTAAGCCTCTGCCACGCCTTTAATTGCCAGGTTGTTCGCTTCTGTTGCGCCGCTAGTAAAGACAATTTCTTCCGGCGTAGCCCCGATCGCCTCAGCCAGGATTTGGCGCGATCGCGTTACGGCGGCTTCTGCTTCCCAGCCATACTGATGTGTCACGCTCGCAGGATTGCCAAAATGCTGGGTAAAGTAAGGCAGCATCGCAGCCAACACCCGTTCATCGATCGGCGTTGTGGCATGGCAATCCAGATAAATGGGGCGATGCGGCATAGAAACTTTTTATTCCAAATTGCCCGCTGCGTGACTTAATGTTCAGCAGGAAGTCTTTTATTTTAAGCTGTTGTGAGGAGATTGCAATGCTTATCTCTAGCAAGGTTGGAATTCAGTAGAATAAAGCGCCAGAAAGATCTGCATGAGTGCATCTTTGCTCAAAAAAAGTTTCCCCCCTACCTAAACATGAGTCAAGCCAATGCTGATACAGGGCGTGCAAAGACTGCCGATCGCTCAAACTGCTCTATTTTTTCAGACTGCTCTATTTTTTCAGTCTATTCAAATCAAGCTGCAAATCAAGCTGCAAATCAAGCTCACTCCAGCCCGATTTGCAGCGCTTGCCACCCTGCCTTTGACATCTTTTCCGTCTGGAATCTGCCATGCGAATCCCAGCGCTGTCAATGTTCGAGTCGATCGCTGGCTAGCGGTGCAGCAGCTATCAGGCAGCGTAACTTACTTTAATGCGGCAGGAACCTCCCGTTTGGCGAATCCCGGCGATCGCCTCGAAGCGATCGGCGATGGGATTACAACCGACAAAGAGGGTTCTGCCACGCTGAGCATAGATACCGCTGTTGGCACGGTAGAAGTTGCTCCCAACACACGACTTTCAGTGCAGAGCCTAGAGGTCACTCCCTCTGACGGTCACATCACCCGGCTCAGGATCGATCAGGGCAGCGTCCATTTACAGATTCGCCCGTTCACCAACCCAGACTCTCGGCTAGAAATTGAGACACCTGCTGGCATTAGCGGAGTACGAGGCACCGAATTTGGAGTCAGCCTTCAGCCCAATGGCACAATGGGTGCTGCCACACTGCGCGGCAATGTAGTGACGATCGCGCAAGACCAAGAAGTAGCCGTGCCAGCAGGGTTTCAAAATATCACCGTTCCTGGAGAGTCTCCCTCCGCTGCCATTCCATTTGCCAATGAGCCGAAATTGGACTACCAGATTGAGCGCACGGCATATCAAGGCATTCGTCGGATCGGGCTGTTGGGTCAAGTTGATCCGACCAGCATCGTCCTATATCGAGGCAAACCGCAGCCGACCGATCGAGAGGGGCGGTTTGTCCTATTCTTCCCAGCACCCTCCAGACTCAAGGTGCAGATTACAGTCACTACTCCACTGGGTCAAACACGAACCTATGATTTGGATCTCATCTAAATGGGGAGGGCGACTGCTGCCAGGAACACTGACAGCGATCGCGATCGCAGGGCTGCTAAAGATGGGACTGTTTGACCCTTTGGAGCAGACCACTTACCGCCTGTTGTTTCAGCTTCGAGGATCGCTACCTGCGGATCAGCGGCTCGTCATGATTGAAATTGACGATGCCAGCCTACAACAGCTAGGGCGGTTTCCTTGGTCACGCCAGCAGTATGCGAAGCTGCTCAACCTGCTTGATGCAAACAATAACCTTGATGCAAACAATAACATCGTCGTCCTGGATTTGCTCTTTTCAGAATCCAGCCCCAGCGATGCCCAACTGGCTGAAGCCATGAAACGTCATGGTCAAGTCGTGCTGGCATCTGCCTGGGATGCAGCCGGCAAACCGCTGATGCCCGTGCCTCAACTGCGACATGCAGCGATCGCGACCGGACACATCCTGGTGCAACCTAGTGGCGATGGCACGGTTCACTCTGTCATCCCGCTGCTGAAAGGACAGCCTATCCTGGGAGTTGCTGCGATGCAAGCCCGGAATTTGGTACAAGCCAAAGTCACTTTGCCACCGCTCGATCGCCCTCTTTGGCTCAACTGGATTGGCTCAGCCCATCAAGCCCCTCATTACTCCTTTATCGATGTAGTAGAGGGCAAAGTGAATCCCCAGATCTTTCATAACAAAATTGTGCTGGTGGGAGTCACAGCCACAGGTGTTGATCCGCTGATCAGCCCCTTTAACCAGACACCACCCACCAGCAGCCTCTATCTTCACGCCACGCTGATCCAAAACTTGCTTCAGCAAAACCTGCTGCATCCCCTGCATCCAATTTGTCTGCTGCTGCTGCTGTTGAGCGCTCCGCTATGCAGTTGGAGTCTAGCAGGACGGGGCTTAACTCGACAAATTAGCGGCACTGTGGGACTTTGTGGGGGCTGGGGCATTTTTAGCTTCTGTCTGTTTCACGGTGGCTATCTAGCGCCGATCGCCGCACCAGTAGCAATGTTCGCGATGATCGGCTGCGCCACAGCGCTGTCCGATCGAACTCGCGAAACCGGACGATTGCAGCGACAGCTCCAGCACATCCAACAAAACGGGCTGTTCAAAGATGAGTTTCTCAGAACCGCCACCCATGAGCTGCGATCGCCGGTTGTCAACATGCAAAACGTCCTGACCTTGCTAAAACTTTCGCCCGCTCGGAGCAATTTAGAGCAGTACATTGATCTCCTGGAGACAGAATGCCAGCGGGAGATGGAGCTAGTGAATGATCTGCTAGATTTGCAGCGGTTAGAAGCGAGCGTAGAAACGGGTCAGCTCGAAACAATTCACTGGCACGACTGGCTGGAAGAAGTTTCCCTGCCTTTTTTGGTGCGGGCTAACGTCAAGCAGCAGACTTTAGCGCTGAAAGTTGCCCCCAATCTGCCGACGGTGCTGCTAGAAGAAACCAGCCTCCGCCGATTGCTGGCAGAGCTATTGAATAATGCCTGCAAGTATAGCCCTGCCCAGACGGAGATTGGCATCTTGGCGCAGTTTCAGGCTCCTGAGATTGTGATTCAGATCTACAACACAGGCGCAGAAATTTTGCCAGAAAACCTGACGCGAATTTTTGAGCCATTCTATCGGGCACCCAATCCAGAGTCCCAAGAATCAGGCACCGGGCTGGGGTTGGCGATCGTTAAAAAGCTAGCCGAGCGGCTGGGCGGCAAAATTGAGGTCAAGAGCCGATCGCAAACCACCACCTTCACGTTCCGATTTCCGATCGATCGCGGCTGCATAAGCCCAAATGAGTCAGCCTATGAAACTCGCTGTCGAGATATCATAGAAAACGGCTAGCGCACTCTTGCTACAGTAAGGGCTAAAGCAAGCATAATCAGGACAGGCGTATCTAGGGCGTAAGCAGGCGTGTAACTAAGCATGGCAAATTCCGATCGCAAACCTATCCTCCTTGACTTTGAAAAGCCTCTGGCGGAGCTAGATGTTCGCATTGCCCAAGTGCGCGAACTCGCGGAAGAAAACGATGTCGATGTCTCTGACCAGATCGCCCAGCTAGAAAACCGCGCCGTGCAGCTCCGCCAAGAAATTTTTGGCAGCCTCACGCCCGCCCAACAGCTCCAAGTCGCCCGCCACCCCCGCCGCCCTAGCACGCTGGATTACATTCAGGCAATCAGCGACGAGTGGCTAGAACTCCACGGCGATCGCAGCTCTGGGATTGACGATTTGGCGCTTGTGGGGGGTGTGGGGCGGATAAATGGCAGACCTGTGGTTATGTTGGGGAGCCAGAAAGGACGAGACACCAAAGACAACGTCAGACGCAATTTCGGGCTAGCCTCTCCGGGCGGCTACCGCAAAGCCTTGCGGCTGATGAACCATGCCAATCGCTTTGGGATGCCGATTCTCACCTTCATTGACACGGCTGGAGCCTATGCGGGGCTGGAAGCAGAGCGGTTGGGGCAGGGAGAAGCGATCGCCCATAACCTGCGGGAAATGTTCCGGCTGGAGGTGCCGATTCTCTGCACGGTGATTGGCGAAGGCGGATCGGGCGGCGCGCTGGGAATTGGCGTGGGCGATCGGCTGATCATGTTTGAACACTCAGTCTATTACGTCGCCAGTCCAGAAGCCTGCGCTGCCATCCTCTGGAAAGACGCGACTAAAGCCCCCCAAATGGCTGAAGCCCTCCGCATCACCGCAACTGATCTGAAGGACTTAGGGATTCTCGACCAAATTCTACCGGAGCCTGCCGGAGGCGCACATGCCGATCCGCTGCAAGCTGCCGCGACCCTGAAGCAGGCGCTAGTCCATCACCTAGATCTACTGACGTGCCTCTCTGTTCAAGAGCTACGCGAACTACGCTATCGGAAATTTCGCGGCATTGGTAAATTTACAGAAGCTGCGGTTTAAACCAATGTACGGCTTTCTCGACCGCAAAATTCTGCATACCATCCCAGAAGCGCAATTGTCAGTGGTATAATGATTTAAGTAACAATTATTAACATTGTTCTAATCCGTTCATTTTTTCATTTCTGGCTCAGCAAAGCTTCATGAAGCGCCCCTAAGCTGAGTCTTTAAGCTGAGCCCTTAGTGGACTAAGCAAACCGAACGTGCCGATGCTCGGTTTGCTAGACCCAAGTGCTAGACCCAAGCGTTTCTTAAAGTGCTTCATGACTTCAACTCATCGCGCCCTTATTACAGGAGCCAGCAGTGGCATTGGCAAAGCGACTGCCTTGGCATTTGCCGAAGCCGGAATTAACCTAGCACTCGTGAGCCGCTCTCGCGACAAGCTGGATACCGTTGCACAGGCGATCGCGCACACAGGGGTCAAAGCAGCAGTTTACCCGCTCGATCTATCCCTAATCGAGCAGGTTAAACCGAAGCTAGAGGCGATCGCCGCTGAGTTTCAGCCCACCGTTCTCGTCAACAACGCTGGCATGGGTTATACAGGTGACCTGTTGGACACATCCTTGGCAGACTGGCAGCGCATAATGGCGCTGAATCTGACGAGCGTGTTTCAGTGCATTCAGGCAGTGCTGCCTGGAATGCGCGATCGCCATCAGGGCATGATCATCAACATCGCCTCGATCGCCGCTCATAATGCCTTTCCAGGCTGGGGGGCATACAGCGTTAGCAAAGCAGGGCTGATTTCGCTCTCTAAAGTTTTAGCAGCAGAAGAGCGTGCCAAGGGAATTCGGGTCGTGATTGTCAGCCCTGGTTCAACGAACACTCCACTCTGGGACACTGACACCGTCCAGGCAGATTTCGATCGCTCCAAAATGCTGACCCCCGAAGCGATCGCTCAATCTATTCTTCATGCTGCCTTGCTTCCACCCCAGGTCGTCATCGAAGAAATCATTTTGATGCCCAGCGCAGGCGCGCTGTAACATCTAGATTTGGGCAAGCGCGGGTGCATTTAAATATTGAAGCCGAGCCTATTTCATTATCTAAAATGGAACTTTTCCAGCGCTTCACAGAGTAAAACTGCGATATTCAGTAACAGCATCCTGTAATATCTAAAGTAGGTATCTAAATCTACAATTTTTGTCCTTGATCTCTGTTTTTGGAGTTTCATTCCAACTATGACTATCGCTTCCTCTAACGGTATTAGCAGCGCTAATGGCAACAGCCAAGCTGAGAATTCTCTCACGATCGAAACGCGCCCCGATCGCACTACAACCTATGCGCGTGGAACTGAAAAGCCAGCGATCGACCAAGAAGACATGATCGAAGCTGTTCGTACCATGCTGCTAGGCGTAGGCGAAGACCCAGAGCGAGAAGGCTTGCTCAAAACGCCCAAGCGAGTGGCTGAAGCCATGCGCTTTTTGACCAGCGGCTATGATCAATCCCTAGAAGAATTGGTCAACGGCGCTATCTTTGACGAAGGTCACAATGAGATGGTGCTAGTACGCGACATTGATGTCTTTAGCCTTTGTGAACACCACATGCTGCCCTTTGTCGGCAAAGTCCACGTTTCCTACATCCCGAATCAAAAGGTTGTCGGTCTCAGCAAACTAGCTCGAATCGTGGAAATGTATGCCCGTCGGTTGCAGGTGCAAGAACGCCTGACGCGGCAAATTGCCGAAGCGATTCAGGAAATTTTGGAGCCA
>JBBSFA010000038.1:0-10061 GCA_038239185.1 Elainellales cyanobacterium
AACGCCACCATGATGGTAGCGATGAAGTGAATGATCGGATGCACCCGCCCCCAGCCAAACAGCATGATCCCCAGAAAACCCGCCTCCAGCATGAATGCCATTGAGGCTTCAAATCCCAGGATGCTGCCAAAGAAGTCGCCTGTGGCTTCGGCAAAGGGTGCCCAATTGGTACCGAACTGAAATTCCATCGGCAGTCCGGTGGCGACCCCAATCCCAAAGTTCAGCACATACAGCTTCGACCAAAAGCGAGCGTGGTGGTAATAGTCTGGATTGC
Source organism: Elainellales cyanobacterium (assembly GCA_038239185.1). Classification (GTDB taxonomy): domain Bacteria; phylum Cyanobacteriota; class Cyanobacteriia; order Elainellales; family Elainellaceae; genus FACHB-886. Next base: position 275 of record JBBSFA010000038.1, read on the forward strand.
GCGTCTTGAGCCACAGCGCTTCAACTGTGACTAAATAAATGCCCATGCCCGTAGTCAGCACAGGCCAGAGCATATGGAAAATGGCAGTCAAAGCGAACTGCATCCGCGATAGCACAACGGTATTGGACAGAAAATCCATAGTCGCAGTCCTTTAGCTATTAGTTGCAAAAGCTTGATGGAAAAGCAGTTCTGCTGACAGCTTAATAGAACTTAAGCTTTGCGGACAGAGACGAATCGTAAAAGAAAGTGGAAGAAACCAGAAGCTTGCAGCGATCGACTCCACTTTTTCCCTACTCTTTTCAACCCCTTACTGTTAAAAAAGCGATCGCCTTCCCGCAAGAAGTCAATCTGAAGGGTATCCTGAACGTACAGATTGATCGTTTTGGGAAGTTGGACTCGCTGTGACTGTAAGTATCTCATCTGTTAATCTTTCGGCTGATAATCTTTCGGCTAATGATCCGGCTCAGGCGGCTGCGGCAAGTGGACGGGCACAAAACTGGCGCGGCTTGATTGAGGAATATCGGCAGTATTTGCCCGTGACAGAAGCCACGCCTGTAGTGACGTTGCTGGAAGGTAACACGCCGCTGATTCCCGCCCCTGCGATCGCCGCACGGCTGGGCAAGCAAGTCCAGGTCTGGTTGAAGTACGACGGACTTAACCCCACGGGCAGCTTCAAAGATCGGGGCATGACGATGGCGGTTTCTAAAGCCAAAGAAGCGGGCGCTGAAGTAGTGATTTGCGCCAGTACTGGCAATACCTCTGCCTCTGCTGCTGCCTACGCTCGCCGCGCCGGAATGAAAGCCTACGTGCTGATTCCAGATGGCTACGTCGCCGTGGGTAAACTGGCGCAAGCCTTGCTGTATGGAGCAGAAGTGCTGGCGATTCAAGGAAATTTCGATCGCGCCCTCAGCATTGTCCGTGAGATGGCAGACCACTATCCGATCACGCTGGTCAACTCGGTGAATCCCTATCGGCTGCAAGGACAAAAAACCAGCGCGTTTGAAATCATCGACGTGCTGGGTACGGCTCCCGACTGGCTCTGCATCCCCGTGGGCAATGCCGGAAACATCAGCGCTTACTGGATGGGCTTCTGCGAGTATCACCAGAATGGCAACAGCGATCGCCTGCCACGCATGATGGGCTTCCAGGCTGCGGGGGCTGCGCCGTTGGTGCATGGCGCGCCGATGGAGCATCCAGAAACGCTGGCGACTGCGATTCGGATCGGCAATCCTGCAAGCTGGGATAAAGCGATCGCTGTTCGAGATGCCAGCCAGGGCGAGTTTAATGCGGTCACCGATGAAGAAATTCTGGATGCCTATCGGCTGTTGGCGGCTGAGGAAGGAATTTTCTGCGAACCTGCCAGCGCTGCCTCGGTAGCAGGACTGCTGAAAGTCAAAGATCAGGTGCGTCCTGGCTCAAAAATCGTCTGCGTCCTGACCGGCAACGGGCTGAAAGATCCAGATACGGCGATTAAGCATTGCCAAAACCAATTTAAGACTGGAATCGCAGCCGATCGCGTGGCAGTGGCAAGCGCAATGGGATTTTGAGCGCGGTAAAATTTTGCCCGAACCCTTGATTGTGACAGACAATTGGTTCGCAACATGAAGCGATCGCTTCAAAACGATTGTGCGAATGCCCTTACAATTGTTTGGATTTAGAACTTTCGGTGAGTTTGGGCAAACCCTATGCCACGTCGCAACGATCTCCACAAAATTCTGCTGATTGGCTCTGGTCCGATCGTGATTGGGCAAGCCTGCGAGTTTGACTACTCCGGCACACAAGCCTGCAAAGCCTTACGGGACGAAGGCTATGAAGTCGTGCTGGTCAACTCCAATCCAGCCACGATCATGACCGATCCAGAAACTGCCGATCGCACCTACATTGAGCCACTGACTCCAGAAATTGTTGCCAAAATTATTGAAAAAGAGCGCCCGGATGCGCTGCTGCCGACGATGGGCGGACAAACTGCACTCAACTTAGCGGTATCGCTGGCAAAGGACGGCACGTTAGAAAAGTACAACGTTGAGCTAATTGGCGCGAAATTGCCCGCGATCGAAATGGCAGAAGACCGCAAGCTGTTCAAAGAGGCAATGGAGCGGATCGGCATTGGGGTTTGTCCCTCTGGTCTGGCAACTACGATGCCGGAAGCCAAGCAGATCGGACAGCAAATTGGCTCCTACCCGCTGATTATCCGTCCAGCCTTTACGATGGGCGGCACGGGCGGCGGCATCGCCTACAATCAGGAAGAGTTTGAAGAAATTTCTCAGTCTGGTCTGGATGCTAGCCCCGTCTCGCAGATCTTGATCGAAAAATCGCTGCTGGGCTGGAAGGAATACGAGCTAGAGGTGATGCGGGATCTGGCGGATAACGTTGTGATCATCTGCTCGATCGAAAACCTCGATCCGATGGGGATTCACACGGGCGACTCGATCACCGTTGCGCCTGCCCAAACCCTCACCGATAAGGAGTATCAGCGGCTTCGCGATGCCTCCATCAAAATCATTCGCGAGATCGGGGTCGAGACAGGTGGCTCTAATATTCAATTCGCCGTCAACCCTGAGACGGGCGCAGTTGTGGTGATTGAGATGAATCCGCGCGTCTCTCGCAGCTCGGCGCTCGCCTCCAAAGCCACAGGATTCCCGATCGCCAAAATGGCGGCAAAGCTGGCGGTAGGCTACACCCTGGATGAAATTCCCAACGACATTACCAAAAAAACGCCTGCCAGCTTTGAACCGACGATCGACTACGTAGTCACCAAGATCCCCCGCTTTGCCTTCGAGAAATTCCCTGGCTCTTTGCCCACCCTGACCACGCAGATGAAGTCTGTCGGTGAGGCAATGGCGATCGGGCGCACATTCCAAGAATCTTTCCAGAAGGCATTGCGATCGCTGGAAACGGGTCGAGCCGGATGGGGCTGCGATCGCAGTGAGAAGCTGCCAAGCCTGGAGCAAATCCGGGCTGGACTCCGCATTCCCAACCCCGATCGGATCTTCACGGTGCGGCAGGCGATGCTGATGGGCATGACGATCGAAGAAATCTTTGAGCTAACGGCGATCGATCCGTGGTTCCTAGACAAGCTGCAAGAGCTGCTAGAAACCGAGAAGGTACTGAAGAAAACGCCGCTGGCTCAGATCGATCGAGCCTTGCTCTACGCCGTCAAGCAACAGGGATTCAGCGATCGACAAATTGCCTACGCCACGAAAACCACTGAAGACGAAGTTCGCACCTACCGCAAGAGCCTGGATGTGATTCCGGTCTACAAAACGGTAGACACCTGTGCTGCTGAGTTTGAAGCCCTGACTCCTTACTACTATTCAACCTACGAATCAGAGGTCCTGGCGATCGACGCAGATGAGAGTACAGCCACCGTTGAAACCGAAGTCCTGCCGTCCGATCGCCGCAAGGTGATGATTTTGGGCGGTGGTCCCAACCGGATTGGGCAAGGGATTGAGTTTGACTACTGCTGCTGTCACGCCTCGTTTGCGCTGCGAGACGATGGGTTTGAAACAATCATGGTCAATTCCAACCCAGAAACAGTCTCGACAGACTATGATACCAGCGATCGCCTCTACTTTGAGCCGTTGACCAAGGAAGATGTCCTCAACATCATTGAGGCAGAGCACCCTGAAGGCGTAATCATCCAGTTTGGCGGACAAACGCCGCTGAAGCTAGCCGTGCCGCTGCAAAAGTATCTGGACGATAATCCCGATGTCACCACCCGGATTTGGGGCACCTCGCCCGATTCGATCGATGCTGCCGAAGATCGGGAGCGATTCGAGAAGATTCTGCGGCAGGTCGATATCCGCCAGCCTGCCAACGGACTGGCGCGCAGTTTCGAGGAATCTTTGGTCGTCGCCCAGCGGATCAACTATCCGGTTGTCGTGCGTCCTAGCTATGTGCTGGGCGGTCGAGCCATGGAGATTGTGTACTCAGATGAAGATCTCCAGCGCTATATGACCTACGCCGTGCTGGTGGAACCTGATCACCCGATCTTGATTGACCAGTATTTGGAAAACGCGATCGAAGTGGATGTGGATGCGATCGCCGATCAATCTGGAAATGTGGTGATTGGCGGCATCATGGAGCATATTGAGCAGGCAGGCATTCACTCTGGCGACTCGGCTTGCTCTCTGCCGACGGTGACGCTTTCCGCCGCTGCTCTGGACACGATCCGCACTTGGACGATTGATTTGGCGAAAGCACTGAATGTGATTGGGCTAATGAATATCCAATTTGCCGTCCAGGGTGAACAGGTGTTTATTCTGGAAGCCAACCCGCGTGCCTCGCGCACGGTGCCGTTTGTCTCGAAGGCGATCGGCATTCCCTTGGCGAAAATGGCGGTGCGGGTGATGTCGGGCAAGTCCTTACCAGAGCTAAGCTACATAGAGGAAGTGATTCCGCAGCACATCTCGGTCAAAGAGGCTGTCTTGCCCTTCGCCAAGTTTCCGGGCACTGATATTATTTTGGGTCCCGAAATGCGATCGACGGGTGAAGTCATGGGCATCGACGACGAGTTTGGCAAGTCCTTTGCCAAAGCCGAACTAGCCGCCTCCCAAATGCTGCCGCTCAGCGGCACGGTGTTTGTCTCCATGAACGATCGCGACAAGCAGGCGGCTGTGCCGATCGTCAAAGATTTGATCGCGCTAGGGTTCAAAGTCGTGGCAACGGCAGGAACCCAGAAAGCGCTTCAGGCCGAAGGACTCGATGTAGAGCTGATTTTGAAGCTGCACGAAGGACGACCAAACATTGCGGATTCGATCAAGAACGAGAAGATTCAGCTGATCATCAATACGCCGATCGGCGCAACTGCCCAAATCGACGATCGCTCGATTCGCCGCACCGCCTTGACCCACAAAATCCCGATTGTGACAACGATCGCCGGAGCCAAAGCGACTGCTTCTGCGATTCGATCGCTCCAGTCGCAGCCGCTAGAGGTAAAGGCACTGCAAGACTACTTTCGATCGTAAACTGACTCAAGCGTGAAATGTGAGAGGCGTATCCATTGGATACGCCTCTCGCAACCTGCACCAATCTCGTAATTTTTCGCAAATCAAATCGGACTAGTATTAGGAGGTGAGTTGGATAAGGGGGATTCACCCTCAGTAGCGCAGTCGATGATTTAGGTTACAACAGAGGCAGACCACAGCAAAATGAAGGCTTGGGATGATCGAGTGTTTCAGGGGCAGATCGCAGGTGGATTTAAGCGCTAAAGCCGTAATATTACTTTGATGTGTCCGTAGATTTATGGGCTTTTGTTTACCTTTAATGGAAACTGGGGCTAACTTCAGCAAGTCTTCAAAAGATTTCCAGCAAGAATGGCGCTCTATCTTGGCGATGTTGGAAAGATAATTGAAGGAACAGGGTGTCAGATTTCCAGCATGGGCGGAATTGATCACAGCGACACCAGCGATCGACCTAGCGAGTAATGCCGCAATGAGCTACTGCTTAAATCCTGCCTGCACGAATCCCGAAAATTTAACTCATACAGACCTTTGCCAAGCTTGCGGTGCAAAACTGCTTCTGCGCGATCGCTATCGAGTGGTTCAAGCTCTGGGACAAGGCGGATTTGGCGCAACATTTCTCGCCAAAGACGAATCGTTGCCCGGTAGTCCCTACTGCGTGATCAAACAGCTCCGACCTGTCGCCAGCTCGCCTGCCGTGCTGCAAATGGCGCGCGAACTGTTTCAGCGAGAAGCCAAAACGCTGGGCAAAGTGGGCAACCATCCACAAGTGCCGCGCCTGCTGGACTACTTCGAGGTCAGCCAAGAATTTTATCTGGTTCAAGAATATATCAGCGGCTCAACCTTGCAGCAAGAGGTGAAGCGATCCGGTCCCTTCAGCGAGGCGGGGATCAAGCAGTTTCTCAGCGAAGTCCTGCCGATGCTGCAATACATCCACGGGCAGCAGGTAATTCACCGCGATATCAAGCCAGCCAACCTGATCCGGCGATCGCAAGACAAAAAGCTGGTGCTGATCGATTTTGGCGCGGTTAAAGACCAGGTGAGTCCGCTCAGAGCCGATGCCTCTGAGCAAACGGCTTTGACCCAGTATGCGATCGGGACTCCTGGATACGCTCCGCCTGAACAGATGGCGATGCGCCCTGTCTATGCCAGCGATCTGTACGCTGTGGGGGTTACCTGTCTCTATCTGCTGACTGCGCGATCGCCCAAAGACATGGACTATGACCCTTCCACGGGCGAAATTCTCTGGCGGCAGCAGGTTCATGTCAGCGATCACTTTGCCGAAGTCCTGAAGAAAATGCTGGAGGTGTCCGTTCGCCACCGCTACCAGAATGCGACTGAAGTGCTGAGAGCGCTGGATCTGGAGCCTTATCTGGATAGTTTGGCGCGTGGTATGGCTAGCCAGCCCAATCGCACTACTGGCGATCGCACCGAAAATCGCAGTAGTGGCGCTCGCACCGACTCTACGACTTCTTCGTTGCCTTCTTCTCCTTCTGCCCGAATGGCGGCGGCAATCCGGGCCAGAGCCAATAAGTCTGAAGCCACGAAGATCGTCTCTGATGCAACGCGCCTGCAACCCGGTGCCCCCTTGCGGCGATCGCTGATCCAAAGCACTCCTGCCGCAACCAGTTCCCGCAATCCAGCAGATACTCACTCTCAAGGCTCTGTGGGGCAAGGCTCTGTGGGGCAAGGTTCTGTAGGGCGATCGGGAGCCTTCGTTGCCAAGCCAGCGGCGGCTGATTTGCAGATATCTTATGCCAAGGGCAAACGCGATTTTACTTGCCATGATCTGAGTCTGCTGATTCTGCAAAAATTTGACCTATCGGGGGCAAACTTCCATCAGTCCAAGCTGCATAAGAGCAATCTCCAGGGCGCAAACCTGAATAACGCCGATTTTGGTCGCGCTAGTCTGAGTCAAGCGACGCTTCGCAACGCCAATCTGGCTAGAGCCTATCTGAGCCATGCAGATTTAGCCGGAGCCGATTTGCGGGGAGCCGACTTGAGCTACGCCTACCTCAGCCATGCCAACCTGCGTGGAGCCAACCTCTGCGGCGCAGATTTGACGGGCGCAAAAATCACCGATGAACAATTGGCAACTGCTAGAACCAATTGGGCAACGATCCATCCAAGCGGCAAGCGAGGCTTGTGGTAGAAGCCAGCTCAGGAAAGCTTAGACTGAGAACAGCCCGTTCTTTTTCATCTCCCAGTATTTTTCAATGATGGTTCGAGCAGAATTAGTGAGGTTGATTTCATCCCCCGATCGATAGAAGTGAATCGCTTCAATTTCTTCTTGAGGACAAGGAATCCCCTTCACCTCAATCAGGAAGACTTGGTGGTGATTTCTGACCAAGCCCGAACTGCGTTTGCGTAAGCCACCATTATGCTTAAACAGATATCGGACTGAAACGGCTTCTAACCCCGTCTCTTCTCGCAACTCCCGCACAGCAGCTTGCTCCCCGGATTCTTGTTTCTCTGCACCGCCTCCGGGCAAGCTAAAGCGATCGCTATTTTTCGAGACTAGCAAGATCCCTTGCGGCAGATCAATCAGCACAGTCCCTCTGAGACGCTTGCGAACCTTAGCGGTTTTCAGCGGGTTGCAAAGCTTATTTTTAGGCGCTTTAAAAGCTTTTGCCCACAGGGCTTTCAGCTCTTTGCAGCCTTTCCTCAATTCATCCATAGCACGATGTAAAATTATAAAAATTGCAAATTTGTGCCAAACCTTCTGCATTCTTCATAGTTTTAGCAAGCTATTGGCGAAACTAGCTCGTTAGAAAAATTTCCCCAGACTTTAGCCTTGGCTTGAAAGCGTTGATAGACTTTGTTTTTGAGCAAAACCGCTGTGGCAGTCCGTTCAATTCGCTCTCCGTTCGGGCAACTTGAGGGAGGCTCTATGGCGCTCTGACTCAGACCAATACTTTCAGGCGATCGAATAATGCTCCTAGAATTTCTCTTCACAGTTCTGTTGGGCACTCTGGCTTTTCTAGCGGGACTGCGACTGGGACGCTTGCTGCTTCAGAAAGGGGCAACCGCCAAAAATCTGTTTAAGGGCAAAACTTCTTTATCGCTGTTGGCACTGGGGCTATATGTTGGGCTGCTGCTGCTGGCATTATACGTGCCGCAGATCCAGGCTTTGCCGCTGGAGTGGCGAGTGTCTGGAATGCGAGTCACCTGGACTTTGATCCGCGCCATTTTGTTGGGGTTTTGCGGGCTTGCCTGTGTGGTGAGCTGGCAAACCGCTCGGCTTCAGGTCGTGGCTGTGCTGCTGCTGGGGCTGATTGGCATCGGTAGTTTTACCGCAACCGAAGTTCATTTTCTCGCGCCAATTTACGGTTCACTAGAAAATAATCTGCGTCCGAATGGCGTGTTTCAGCAGACTTCGGATAGTAGCTGTGCGCCAGCGGCTTTGGCGACGGTGCTAAGGCTTTGGGGCATTGACGCGACCGAATCGGAAGTTGCACGGCTGGCTGGCACGAGTTTGCTGGGAACCTCTATGGCTCAGTTGATTGTGGCGGCTCAAGGATTTGGGATGAATGGGGTCGAGCTGGCTCCGACTTGGGCGCAGATGCAGCGAATGAATCGTCCTGGGGTACTGGCAACTTGGCTTTATTACGATACGAGTAAAGCGCCCCATGCGATCGCCCTATTAGGAATGGACGAGTCTTCAGTCACCATTGCCGATCCGGCTTTTGGTGAAATCATTCAGGTCAACAAGCGCGATTTTCTCGATCGCTACTGGCGGGATCAATATGTGCCGATCTTCCGTGCCAACGACGATCGCCTGACTCCAAAGCAGCTAGGAGACTATCTGCATCGCTTGGGCTATCTGCCAACTGCTGTGGCTACGCCTGCTGGACTTGTTTCCGCTTTGCGCGGGTTTCAGCGGGCGGTCGGCGTTGCGGAGACCGGGAAGGTCGATCGGGAAACTGCCCTGTTGCTCACTGGTTCGTCCTTAAGTAATAATCCTGCTGGCAACGCGCCTCGCCTCGATCGCCCTTCGCTTCAGCGCACTGCTGGGTAGGCGCATGACTGAGCAGCAATTCAATGATTTGTACGATAATCAGATTGCTGCTTTAGCCTCATCTTTCACCTCAATTCCCTCTATCTTTCTGAAGTCGTTGCAATGCAATATTCTTACCTGGATGCCGATCAAAACGGACGAAAATCGTTTGAGCTACCGGGGGCAAAACCCCACTACACGCCCGATCGCCCCGGACAGGTCGAGCATATTTATCTCGATCTCGTCTTAGATATTCCGCGTAAAAGCTATCGGGGAACCTGCCAGATTCGGCTCAATCCGGTGCGGAGCGGTATCACTGACCTGATGTTAGATGCAGTCAGTTTGCAAATTGAAGCGGTGCAAGTCGAGGGCATCGACCAAGCCTTTGAGTATGACGGTGAGCAGGTGCAGGTGCGGCTGAGCCAGCCAACCGTTGCAGGGAGTCCGATCGCGATCGCCATCACCTACCGGGCAGAGCAGCCCCAGCGTGGCATCTATTTCATTGCGCCGGATGCGGATTATCCCGACAAGCCCACGCAGGTCTGGACGCAGGGCGAAGATGAAGATTCGCGCTTTTGGTTTCCCTGCTTCGACTATCCAGGGCAGCTTGCTACCTCCGAAATTCGTGTGCGAGTGCCTAGTCGCTTTCTAGCGATCTCAAACGGTGAACTGATCGAAACCACCACAGATGGAGACGACAAAATCTATCATTGGTCGCAAAAACAGGTTCATCCGACTTACTTAATGACTTTGGCGATCGGTGAATTCGTGGAACTGCAAGACAGTTGGAACGATAAACCCGTCACCTACTACGTTGAAGCAGGACAAG
>JBBSFA010000039.1:0-10003 GCA_038239185.1 Elainellales cyanobacterium
CCGGAGACACAGTCGAATTTGCCAGCCTCGGATTTTCTAGCGCGATCGCTACCCTCTACGAAAACATCGAGCAGCTCTTATGAATCGCTTGAATCGCTCTTAGATTTGATAGAATACATTGATTTTTCTGATGCTTCTTCCCCTTTCTTATAAATCTTAGTGATGATAGGCTAAGAAAAACAGCCACAATTGGGAGAGTGACATGCAAAAATCAGTTTCCGCTCCAACCCCCGATCGCTATGAGTGGCTCAAGCAAACTCGCTTGGTTCGTACACTAGAAGCAGTCCAAGACCTAATTGTAGTCTCGCTGTGCATGGGGCTGTTCGGTTTCATGCTGATGCAGCTTCGGGAAATGTTCCTATCGCTGTTGCCGCCGCTTGATTTCCCGGCTGTCACCGCAGATATTTTGTTTTTGCTCATTTTAGTAGAGCTGTTTCGTCTGCTGATTATTTATCTACAAGAGCATCGCGTTTCAATCGGTGTGGCGGTCGAAGTTTCGATCGTTTCTATCTTGCGGGAAGTGATTGTTGGAGGAGTTTTAGAAACTCCAGCGAGTCAAATCTTGTCGGCTTGTGCCTTGCTGCTAGTGCTAGGTGCGCTGATGATGATTCGAGTTTGGCTACCGCCTACTTTTGAGGGAATCGATCCAGAGCATCGCGTGTCCGTGCGCCGTCAGAAAGAGTTGTCCCAGCCTGCCCAAGACCCTGAGCCGGAAACCGCGCCGATTCTTAATCCTTCAGGCTCACACTCTTTAGCCGAAAAAATTAGCTGAAAGACTTTTCTTTGAGAGAATGGCTCTAGTGTCCTTCATCAGGTAGTTTCGATCGGCAATTTATTATCTAGGTAAGTTTATCTAATTATCTAAGTAAGTCTTAGGTCATCTTTCTGTCCTTTTATCTCTTTTCCTCACACCTATGGCAGACACCAAGCCTCGTGATGTCCAAGTTGCTGAAATCAGCGCAGACACAATCGTTTTGCGATCGCGCACCTGGGATCGCCTGCGCTTTGAGATAGAGTACGCCCGTCAGAAAGGCACCACAGCGAATAGCTATCTGATTCAAGCCGACAAGACAGCCTTGATTGATCCGCCAGGAGAATCGTTCAGCGAGATTTTTTTAGATGAGCTGTATCAACATACCTATCTTCAGCGGATCAGCTACGTTATTCTGGGGCATCTTAATTCCAATCGGCTTGTAACCCTCAAGGCATTGCTCGGCGCAGAAGTCGCACCGCAAATCACATTTGTCTGCACCAGAGCCGCAGAAGTGGCATTGCGATCGGCGTTTCCCGCCTGGAATCTCCGCATTATTGTAGTGAACAGCGAAGAAACGATCGATCTGGGGCAAGGGCACATCCTTCAGTTCATTCCCACTCCTACGCCGCGCTATCCAGACGGGCTTTGCACCTACGATCAGGCGACCCGGATTCTTTACACAGATAAACTGTTTGGAGCACATCTCTGCGAAGAATCGGTTTTTGACGAAAAGTGGAAGCTGTTGGACGACGATCGCCGCTACTACTTTGACTGTATCCACGCCAGCCAGTTCAAACAGGTTGAGGCAGCGTTGGACAAGCTCGCGCCATTTTCTGCTACCGCCAGGATTTACGCACCCAACCATGGTCCGATCGTTCGCTACAGCGCCAGTCGGCTCACGTTTGACTATCGCTACTGGTGTGAGCAGCAGCAGGTGCAGGATTTGAACGTGGCTTTGCTATACGCTTCTGCTTATGGCAACACTGCCAGCATTGGCAACGCGATCGCCCAGGGCATGATCCAGGCGGGCGCGTCGGTGCAAACGGTCAACTGTGAGTTAGTCGATCCGGCTGAGATTACGCAGATCCTCCAGGAAAGCGACGGCTTTATCTTTGGTACTCCCACTCTGGCAGGTCATGCGCCTACCCAGATTCAGACGGCGTTGGGAATTGCGCTGTCTGATACGGCTCGAACAAAGCTAGCAGGCGTGTTTGGCTCCTATGGCTGGAGCGGCGAGGCGATCGATGTGGTCTACAACAAGCTTCAGGATGCGGGCTATCGCTTTGGCTTTGAGCCGATTCGCGTCAAATTCAAACCTTCTGAAGAACTGCTGCGCCAGTGCGAAGATGCAGGCACAGAATTTGTCCAAACGCTGCGGAAAACCAAAAAAGTCCAGGCTGCCCGTCAGCCTCGGATCGAAGTGCAAGCCGATCGCACCGATCAAGCCGTGGGGCGGATTACCGGGTCGCTTTGCGTGTTGACGACGCATCACTTTGGCAAGCACCGGGGTATGTTAACCTCTTGGGTGTCGCAAGCTACGTTTAATCCGCCCGGACTGTCGATCGCCATTCCCATGAGCCAGGGAGAAGCCACTTTACCGACGATCGGCAGTGAATTTGTTTTGAATATCCTGAAGGAAGGCGGCACTGTACGGCGGCAATTTCTTAGAACAGACAGCCTTAGAGCAGACAGCGAAGATGATCTGAGCAGTCTGGACACGCATCCGGCTCAAAATGGCTGCTTGGTTCTGGATCAAGCGCTAGCATATTTGGAATGTACGGTGCAAAACCGGATGGATTGTGGCGATCACTGGCTGATCTATGCGGCTGTAGAAAATGGCAAACTTCTAGAAACAGTTGGCATGACTGCTGTACAACGCCGTAAGTCTGGAGCACAATATTAGCGCTGGGTTTTGACGCTGGCGATGCTGATTCGGTGGTGCTCTACAGGGGATTGAGAATGTTTAGAAAACTCAGACTTGGGACTCAATTTACCTTACTGCTAACCCTAATTTTTTTAGGTGGCATTATTCTTAGCGGCATCACCTTGTCGGAAGCCATGCAGCGAAAAGCAGAGGATGAAATCATCACCAAAGCAGAAATCCTGACCCAGACGATGAACGCGGTCAGGAGCTATACGAGTGAGCATATTACGCCCCTGTTGCAAGATCAGTTAGACACTTCACCCACATTCATTCGGGAAGTTGTACCTGCTTTCTCGGCGCGGGAGGTGTTCGAGAACTTTCGCCATCAGCCCGAATACCGTAATTTTTTCTATAAAGAAGCCACGCTGAATCCGACCAATTACAAAGATAAAGCCAATGGGTTTGAGTCCAACCTGATTGAGCAATTTCGCCAGCAACCCCATCTCACTAAGCTTTCAGGCTATCGCAACATTGCGGGAGCCAATCAATTCTACACGGCTCGTCCCTTGCAGGTGAAATCAGCGAGCTGCTTGCAGTGCCATAGCCTGCCTTCAGTTGCCCCCAAGAGTCAGATTGTCAGCTTTGGGGGGGAAAACGGCTTTGGTTGGCAGCTCAATGAGATCGTCACCGCCCAAACCGTCTATGTGCCTTCTGACGAGGTGTTTGCCAAAGGACACCAATATCTGGCGTTGGCAATGGGCATTTTTGTCTCGATTTTTGCGGCAGTGGTGCTGCTGATTAACGGGCTGTTGAAGTGGAGAGTGATTCGTCCGATTAATCAACTGACGGCGATCGCCCGCAACGTCACTGGCAGTATCACGGCAGAGCAAGTCAGCCCATTTGATTCCTCTGGCATTACTAAAGTTGCCCGACGCGCCGATGAGCCGGGGCAACTGGCACGGGCGTTTCAGCATATGGCGCAGGAAGTGGCGACCCGTGAGCAAAATCTCAGTCTGGCAGTCGAGCAGCGGACCGCTCAACTGGCTGAAAGCATGAAAGCCGCCCAAAGAGCGACAATCCAGGCGGAGGAAGCCAATACAACCAAAAGTAAATTTCTGGCGAATATGAGCCACGAATTACGCACGCCGCTCAACGCCATCATTGGCTATAGTGAGATGCTCATTGAAGAAATTACCGATCGGGGTACTCCTGGTTTGGTTCTAGATGTCCAGAAGATCCATGGCGCGGGCAAGCATCTGCTAGGGCTGATTAACAATATTCTGGATCTGTCTAAAGTCGAAGCGGGTAAGATAGAACTCTTTTTGGAAACCTTTGCGATCGCGCCGCTGCTCAAAGAGGTCACGGATACCCTGAGTCCCCTGGTCGCAAAGAACCATAACGCCCTGGTCGTCAACTGTCCAGCCACGATCGGCTCCATGCGGGCGGATGTGACGAAACTGCGGCAGAGCCTGTTCAATCTCCTGAGTAATGCCAGCAAATTTACTGAAAATGGGACGATTACGCTGGCAGTAGAGCGACAAGCAGGCTGGATCACCTTCTCGGTCAGCGATACTGGCATTAGTATGACTCCAGCTCAGCAGCAAAAGCTGTTTCAGCCCTTTACCCAAGCGGATGCCTCGACCACGCGCAAGTATGGGGGAACTGGATTGGGCTTGGTGATCACCCAGCAGTTCTGTGAAATGATGGGGGGAACCATCCAGGTTGAAAGTGAAGCGGGGCAGGGAACCACCTTTATGATTCGCTTGCCAGCGCAAGTTCAAGATCTCCGACCCGACGAACTGCCGAGCCAAGCGGGGCAGAGTTCTCCAGTTACAGTTGCTTCTACGATCGGGGTCAGTACCATCTTGGTGATTGATGATGACCCTTCGGTTCGCGATATCATGCAGCGCTTTCTGAGCCGAGAAGGATTTGATGTGATCACCTCCATGAGTGGACAGGAAGGGCTGCGTCTTGCCAGAGAACAGTCCCCCGATGTGATCCTGCTCGATGTGAGAATGCCAAATCTGAACGGCTGGCAAGTTTTAAGCTGTCTGAAGTCCGATCCGGATTTGGCTAACATTCCCGTGGTAATGGTGACAGTGGAGGAGGATCAATCCTTGGGCTGTGCCTTGGGAGCCGTTGACTATTTGCTGAAACCGATCGATTACGATCGCCTCCTCACGCTCTTGCAGCCCTACCGACTGGACTCAACTCCCTCGGTTCTAGTGGTGGAAGATAACCCAGACAATCGGGAGATGCTCTGCCGTCAACTGGCAAAAGCTGGATGGCGCGTGCTAGCCGCTGAACATGGACTTCAGGCACTCAGACTCATGCAGACCGATCGACCTAGTATCATCTTGCTGGATCTAATGATGCCGGAAATGAATGGATTTGAGTTTATTCGGGAACTGCGGCAGCATCCCAAGTGGCGATCGCTTCCGGTGATTGTGCTCACCGCCAAAGACTTGTTGATCGAAGAACGGCAGTGGCTAGATGGACAAACTCAACGAATTTACCAGAAAGGCATCAATACCCGACAACACCTGCTGGACGAGATCCAGAGTCTCCTGAGGCTGCATCCGGCTAGAATCGGTAAACGAGGCTAAAGCAGGTTAAAAATGGCAGAATCAGCCGCAAAGCCATAAAGAGATCGTCTAAAAGAGGTATTTCTCAGCATGCTAGAGCATAGCCAGGTGCATCACCCGCTACTCGCGTATTTACGCCATGAACTCTGTACGCCCATCAACGGCATGATTGGGTATAGCGAATTGCTCTTGGAAGAACTGCAAGCTCAGCCTGAGTCCAGCTTATTTCGAGATTTGCAAAAAATTCAGGGCTGTAGTCGGCAACTCTTGATGATGGTCACTGCGATTCTCGATCCCGTGCAGCTTGAGATGAGCCAGATCGACAGCGATCTGAGTCGATTTGGCTCCACGCTACGAATTGAACTCCTGACTCCTCTCAGCACGATCATTGGCTACTGCGAGATGCTGCTAGAGGAAGCCCCGGCTCCCTTGATCCCAGACTTGGATAAGCTGAATGCCTCAGCCCAGCAGTTGATGAGTCTGATCAACGACATTATTTATTTAGCTCAGCAGCAGTTACAGGCAATCAACGTACAGGCATATAACGCCCCTCCACTGTTATTCGGCAACTCAACGGCTGCCACCCTGGCTCAGAATGCTGCTACCACGCTGCGATCGCTCAGTCAAGAGTCTCCTGAAAAGCTGTCTCAGGGTGGAATGATTTTGGTGATCGATGACAACCCTACTAATTGCGATTTGCTGGCTCGGCAGCTACAGCGGCAAGCCTATACGGTCACGACTGCCACCAATGCCCAACAAGCCCTGCGCCTGCTGAAAGCGATTCCCTATGACCTGATTCTGCTGGATGTGATTATGCCCGGTATGGATGGACTGGAATTGCTTCAGCAGCTCAAAAGCCACGACAGTTGGCGGCACATTCCGGTGATCATGATTTCCGCCGTGGATGAAATTGATGGGGCAGTTAAGTGCATTGAGCTGGGGGCAGAAGATTATGTGCAGAAGCCCTTTGATCCAACCTTGCTAAAAACCCGGATCAACGTCTGTTTGGAGCGGAAGCAGCTCCGCAATCAGGAAATCCTTTACTTACAACAGGTGGAACGCCTGACAACTGCTGCCGCCGCTGTTGAAACGAAAACTTTCAACCCCGCGAGTCTGAACGATCTGATTCAACAGCCTAATAAGCTAGGGCGACTGGCTCGCGTCTTTCAACACATGGCGCAAGAGATTCATTCCCGCGAACAGCGCTTGGAGCAGGAATTGCATCTGTTGCAGGTTTCGATCGACAGCAATCAGAGACAACACTTGGTCGCTGAAATTGCCGCCACAGATCATTTTCAACAGCTCCAGAAACGGATCAAAGGCAGCAATGACATCGATCGCCCGTCCTTACCTGCTGCCCCGTCGCGCCTCTCTCTGCCCAGCGATCGCGCTGCCGAGACTCAGATTGTTCCAGTCCCTCCAGCACTACTCAGTCCTAAGCATATCAATCCCCCCCAAATTGTTGCGGTTCACTCGTTTCGCGGGGGCACAGGCAAGTCCAACCTGACGAGCAATCTGGCTATCAGTCTGGCAAAGCAGGGAAAGCGAGTCGGGATTATTGATATCGACTTGCAGTCTCCAGGGATTCATGTGCTGTTTGGTCTGGACAATGAGCGGATCGATCGCACCCTGAATGACTACCTATGGGGCAGTTGTGCGCTCTATGAAGCTGCCTATGATCTAAGTGATCTCTTGCCTCAGCGGTCTGACGGCAGTCTTTATCTGATCCCGGCAAGTCCCAAAGCCAACGACATTACGCGGATTCTGCGCGAGGGCTATCACGAAGAAATGCTGCTCGACGGGTTCGCTGAAGTGATCCGCGATCTGCAACTGGATTTTCTGTTGATTGATACCCATCCCGGCATTAACGAAGAAACCCTCCAGACGATCGCCGTGTGCAGTCTCCTGGTTGTGGTGCTGCGTCCAGACTATCAGGACTACCAGGGCACTTCGGTGATCGTGGAGCTAGCCCGCATGTTGTCGGTGGCGGAGATGTTGCTGGTCGTCAACAAAGCCTTCCCCAGCTTTAATGTTGAATCCTATCGACAACAGTTAGAAGCCGCCTATGATGTCTCAGTAGCTGAAATTCTGCCTTTCTCAGAGGAAATGGTGCATCTGGCGAGCAGTAAAATCTTCTCAATCTGCTATCCCGATCATCCTCTGAGCCAAGCAGTCGATGCGATCGGCAAATCTCTTGTGACTAGGGGCGTTGAACAGAAGGAAACCCCATGCCCCTCTTAACTCCCGTTGAAACCGATCAACCGAAGCAGCTTCAGCCCTCAAACCTGCCAAGCCTCCTCCCCAACGTGCTGGCTGGACTTGCGGTCGGATTGGTTTCCCTCACCTATGACATGTCCTTTGCCGCGCTGATCTTTTCGGGAACCTTGTCGCCTTACTTCCCGCAAGGGGTGGGGAATGCCCTGATTAGCTCGGTGGTCGTGGGCACGATCGTCGCACTGCGTAGCTCTTTTCCCTTTGCCATTGCAGGTCCTGGCGCAAACGCTACGGCGATCCTCGCCCTCATGACCACGGCGATCGCAGAAGAGATCCAGCGATCGGGTCGCCCTGCCCAACTGTTCCCGACCGTCTGGATGGCGATCACCCTCAGCACCCTCTTGGCGGGGCTGCTGCTGTATGGCATGGGACGCTTGCGTTTGGGACGCTGGGCACGGTTTATTCCCTACCCCGTCATGGGCGGATTTTTGGCGGGGACAGGCTGGCTGATTACCCGCAGTTCCTTCAAGGTGATGGCAGGCTTACCGCTAGGATGGGAGGAATTGTCGCGCTTGATGCAGCATTCTACGCTGGTTCACTGGCTCCCAGGAGTCCTGTTTGCCGGAGTATTGATTGTCGCAACGCGATATTTTGCCCAACCGATGATTTTGCCGATCATGCTGTTGGGATCGATCGCCGGATTCAATCTTCTCTGGCATCTGATCGGGTTTGCCTCGCCCGCGCCGTCAGGATGGTTTCTTGACTCGTTCTCCAGCGATCAGATCTGGCATATCTGGACTGCTGACAGCATTACCCAGGTCAATTGGCAAGCCCTAGCTCATCAAGGTGGAACGCTGATGGGGTTGCTGGTGGTGATTGTGATCGCCCTCTTACTCAACATCACGGGTGTGGAACTGGTCACCCAGCAAGACAGCACACTCGATCGCGAACTTTGTGCCAGCGGCATCGCCAACTTAGCGGTTGCGCTCTATGGCGGCATGGAGGGACAGCTCAACGTCAACCCCACATTGCTCAATCGCAGCGCGGGTGCAACCAGTCGCGTCTCTGGATTGACGGCGGCAGCCTTCTGCGGCTCTGTGCTGCTGTTTGGCTCCTCGCTGGTCACTTATATTCCTCGGTGGGTTTTGGGTGGCGTGCTGTTGATGATCGGAGTCAAGCTGCTGCTGGAATGGGTCTTTTTCGCCTGGTTCAAGTTTCCGCGTTTGGACTATGCGCTGATTCTGATCATTTTGGTGAGTATTGCCTTCTGGGGCTTCCTCAATGGGGTTGGGATTGGCATTGTCATTGCTTGCGCCCTATTCATTTTTAGCTATAGCCGCCATCAGGTGATCCGCCATGCGTTTTCGGGCACGACTCACCTGAGTAATGTTTGTCGATCGTTTCCAGAGCAGCGCCTCCTGCGGCAGCAAGGCGACCAAATTCACATCTTGCTGTTGCAGGGCTATCTCTTCTTCGGCACGGCAACCACCCTGCATGAGCAAGTCTGTCAACGGCTGCAAGATGTGACCCTGCCGCAAATCCGGTTTGTGGTGTTGGATTTTCGGTTGGTCAGCGGACTGGATTCCTCGGCAGTCCTCAGCTTTATTAAGATGCGGCAGTTTGTGCAGCAGCGGGCGCGATTGGTGCTGACGCACCTCGACTCCACCATCTTGCAGCAGCTTCAGCAAGGGGGCTGTATTCTGCCCAAAAATGAGGTGATCCAGATTTTTTCTGATCTCGATCGCGGCATTGAATGGTGCGAAGATCGCATTTTAGAATCGCTGTCTCTGCGGCGGCGGCGTTCTCTGCCGCTTGCCCTCCAGATGAATGAGGTCTTTGCCGATGCGCTCCAAGTTTCCAGCTTCATTGGCTATTTGCAAAAGATGCAAGTACCCGCTGAACACTTTGTGTTTCGCCCCGGTGACTTTTCTGACACGCTCTACTTCATTGAATCCGGGCAAGTGACCGTCGTGCTACATCTGAAAGAGGGACAAACCCGACGACTGAGAACGTTGGGAGCAGGGATGATCCTGGGTGAGAATTCGTTTTATCTCGGTGTCTGCCATACAACCTCCGCGATCGCGGATCAACCCAGCACACTCTATGGCTTATCCAATGCCAGCTTGCAGGCAATGCGGCAAGAACAGCCTCAAGTCGCGGCTGCTTTTCAGGACTTCATCATTCGCCTGCTGAGCGATCGCTTAGTCTATGCCTACGAAGAAATTGAAGAATTGCTCTAGCGATCTGCCTAAAAAAGCCCTATGTTTAAAATTCTTTTAGTCGAAGATAACGAGATTAATCGAGATATGCTGTCCCGTCGGCTAGAACGCAAAGGATACGAGGTGATTGTGGCGATCGACGGCGTGGAAGGGGTGAGCAAAACCTACTCAGACCTGCCTGACCTGATCTTGATGGATCTGCATCTGCCTGTCTTAGATGGTTGGAAAGCCACCCAACAGATCAAAGCCGATCCACAAACGCAAGCCATCCCCATCATTGCCTTGACGGCAGATGCGATCGCAGGGGAACGCGAGAAAGCCCTAGCGGCGGGCTGCGATGATTACGATACGAAGCCTGTTGACTTCC
>JBBSFA010000040.1:0-9964 GCA_038239185.1 Elainellales cyanobacterium
CAGTTCGGCATCCGGCAATTCCTGCCGCCAGTCCGCATAATGCTCTGCGGGATAAGCGTAAACCGCCTTATCTACATTGCCGTGAGCCTCTAGATCTGCCTGTCCATCACCGTCTAGATTCAGCGATCGCACCATCACCCGACGGTCGATCGGCTGCTTAAAGATGCCCGTCATAATGGGCTTCCCCTTCCAATTGACTTGACGCGGCAAGCCCACGCTCACAGAAATTAGTTTCACAATGTCACCCAGATAGGAACTATGGGGCAACCGATGCCAATGCTTGCTTAAAGGCGATCGCATTTTTGAAATAGAGTCCAGGGTTATCTACCAAAGCCAAATCGATCAACTCAGCTAAGGCACGGGGCATTGCCACCTCGCGCTGTTGAATCGGAACGGCATCCGTTTGCAAGAGCACCAAATAAGGATCTTTGCCGCTAAAGCTGCGAGGAGAGGTTCCCGTGATCATTTTGTATAGACAAGCCGCGATCGCCCAAACATCACTATCCGGTTGAGCATACTTGAAGTCGATCGCCTGCTGGCGCGGCATAAACGCAGGCTGTGTGGTGGCAGTATCGGAAAATCCGCTGAATCCAGCTTGTTTTAGCGCCGTGGCGATGCCGTAATCCGCAATCCTGGCGATCGATCCGCCCGAAACTGGACTGAGGATCAGCGCCTCAGGACTGAGCGCACCGTGGGTAAAGCCCTGCTGTCCGACCGAACCACCTGACTGATAGGTATATTGGTGAGCATAGATCAGCGCATCCAAGGCTTGTAGCGTGATTGCCACCGCTTCCGCAACCGGAATTCGTCCCTGCTGCAACCGTGTTGCCACACTGCTGCCTTCCCAATAATCTGAAGCAAAGAAGAAAGTGCCGTTGAAATACCCAACCTCAAGCAGCCTAATCAGATGAGGATGCTGAAGCAGTTTGAGCGGTGAGACGGTTTGAATGAACGCATCGATCTTGTCATGCGGAATCGCCTTTTCGGGTCGAATCACCTTCAACATCACCGGGGCTTCACCAGGATTGCGGTGCGCCAGATACGTAGAGATATATTCTTCGCCACTAATTTGGCGCAAGATCGTATATCCAGTAATCGCAGGCAGTAATGCCTTCTGGTCTGAATGATTTGGAATCATTGAATCAGCACGAGGGATCGATGGAGAGGCTCCCGTAGACATGCCCGTAGACATGCCCGTAGACATCCCAGTCGATAATCCTGGTGACATCGATCGATCGCCAAAAGCCGTTTGTTCAGGCATCGTCGCGGGTTGAGCAAACGGCTGAAGGCTCGTCAGTTGGTCGGGGGCATCGATCGTAATCCGAAAGACCGTTTTGCCTAGCTTAATCTCATCACCAGTCGCCAGATCGTGACCGGAAGAGTTCATCTGCATCCCTTCTTCCGGCGTTTGGTTGCGATTGCGCCGCCCGATCATTTGCCCATTCAGATAAGTCCCGTGCAGGCTGCCCAAGTCACGGATGCGAACAGCAGGCGGGTTGATATCCAGGAGGCAATGGTAGCGAGAGACTGTTTTGTGATTATCGTCGTTGGGCAAGGCTAAATGGCAATCTCTAGCGCGACCGACAATGCAAACTGTGCGATCGCTAAAGACAAACTCCTGTCCTTGTAAGCTGCCTTCCGTGACGGTCAAAATCACCTTAGCAGCAGGCTCAGCGTCCAGGAAGTCTGTGCCGAATGCCGTCGCGAATTCTGCGCCGAATGCCGTCGCGAATTCGTTCATATCCGATCGCGAAACCGTCTGTGCTGCGACTCTGGTGCGGCTGATCACCTGCTGCCGCACGCCTTCAGGGCGGAGCCAGCCGTAGCCCGCCTGTTGCAGCGTGTCCATCAGGCGTTCAAAGTCAGTTTCTGTCCAGGTCGGCGTTCCTTGCAGGGTCAGCGCTTGAGTCACTGCCTCTGGGCTAGGCTCCCGCGATTCTGGCAGTAGCGCAAGGCTGGGAGTTTGCAGAGTCAGGAAATTCTCGACATAGGGGCTTGCGGCTTCATCCCAGTCAGCGGGCAATCGATCGGTCAATTCCCAGTCCAGCAGCCAGATCTTCAGCGTCCGATCATCGCCGCCCGACACCAGATAGGCAGCATCCGCCGCAAAAGCCAGCGATCGCACCGTTGCCGTATGCTCGACCAGCGTTTTGACACAGTCTCCAGTGCTGACATTCCAGATCCTAATGGTCTGATCGTCGCCACCCGAAGCAGCATAGCGTCCATCCGAGCTAAAAGCCAGCGTTCGCACCGTCGCCGTGTGTCCAGTGAATGTCCGCTGGCATTCCCCGCTTGCTACCGTCCAGAGCTTTAGAGCCTGGTCATCCCCAGCAGACAGCGCAGTATGCCCGTCTGGGCTAAAGGCAACGGTGCAAAGCCCTGCCGTATGCGATGCAAAAGTTCGCACCCAGTCCCCTGTGGCGATATGCCAAAGCTGCATGGTGTGGTCAGCGCTGCCAGACAGCAAAAACTGCCCGTCTGGACTAATCGCCACGGCTGTGACGCGATCGCCATGTTTATGCAAAGTCCGCAGACAGCGCCCTGTCGAGGCATCCCAGAGCTTTAGGCTATGGTCATCGCTGCCAGAAATAGCATAGCGCCCTTTGGGATGATAGGCGATCGCCCGCACAGCGCCTTGGTGTCCGACCAAAGTGCGCAGGCATTTGCCCGACATCACATCCCACAGCCCGATCGTCTGATCCGCACTGCCCGACAAGACTTGCGTTCCGTTGGGATCAAAGGCAAGTGCGACCACGGGACCCTTGTGCCCTTCTAGCGTAGAAAGGTGGCGTTCGGTCGGCAGATCCCACCGCATCAGGGTTTGATCGGCGCTGCCCGACAAAATCGACTGTCCATCAGGACTAATCGCGACTGCCCGCACGGATGCGCTATGGTGTTCCAAGGTTGCCTGCTGCCAGACATCATGCAGTACCGGACGCGGTAAGTAAGGATATAAACTCAGCCAAGTCTGCATCGCTTCCATGCCACGCTGATAGCCATGCTGCGATCGAGCCACCCGCACATGCTGCGCCGCAGTCGTCGCCTCATTCTGGGAGAGCGCCAGTTCTGCCTGCGCGATCGCCTGTTCGTAGCGCCGATCGCCTACTGAGGCGATCACAGTCTGCAAGGTCGGCAGCACTGCCACCTGCAACGGGGCAAAATCAGTAACGGTGCTGTGAACTGCCCACAGCTTCAAGCTATTGGCATCCGTAGAGAGGACAGAATGACCGTCTGGGCTGACAGCGATCGATTGGATCGTGAACTCGTGAGGAGGAAAGGTATACAAGCAGCGCCCGGTTGCCAATTCCCAAAGCCGCAGTTGTCTATCCGCGCCGCCTGAGAACAGATAACGTTGGTCGGCGCTAAAGGCAACCGCCTGCACTCCCGGATCATTAAAAGTCTGAACAACCTGCCCGGTGGAAACATTCCAGAGCTTGATCGGCGTATCCCCTGCCAAGACAAACTGTCCATTGGGCGAATAGGCAGCCGCCGTCAACTGATGATGCCCTTGAAACGTCTGTAAAACTTGCCCGATCGCAATATCCCAGAGCTTGATCGTTTGATCCTCACTGGCAGAGAGCGCATAGCGACTGTTGGCGCTAAACTCCACGGTGAAGACGGGCGCTTTATGCTCCCTCAGCGTGTGCAGGCATTTGCCAGTGACGGCATCCCAGAGTTTCACGGTTGCATCGTCACCGCCGGACAGCAGGTAGCGGCGATCGGCACTCAGTGCTACCGATCGAACCGTACCCTTATGTCCGTTGCCGCTGCTGGTGGGCTGCGATCGGTTGAACATTTGTCGCATCCAGCCTAGGAGATGCGGGGACTCTGCCGCCGCATCGCCAAAAGTAAATAGGTGAGTGCTAGCGGCAATACTCCAAAGTTTCACCGTCCTGTCTTGACTGCCCGACACCAACTGGCTACCGTCTGGGCTAATTGCCACCGCCGAGACTTGTCCCTGATGCCCCCGAAACGTATACATGCAGCGTCCGGTCGTGATATCCCACAGCCGAATCGTTTGGTCTTCGCCACCCGACACGGCAAACCGACCGCTGGGATTGACGGTAAGCGAGACAATCCGGTGATTAATGCTGCGCTGAAAGGTCGTGACGCGATCGCTAAAGTCCGACACCAGCCGCCGAGATTCCGGAAGCCGTTGCCTCGATCGTTCCAGCAGCGGCGGCAGAATCTCTAGGTAGAGTCCTTTAGCCTGAACGCTTTCCAGCAATCGCAGTGAGGTTTCGTAGTCTCCCCGTTCCAAATGCACAAGGCTGAGCAGATAGTCTGTTTGCCCATCGGACTGATCGGTCGCAGGCTGAGGACGATTGGCTTCTAGCAGATCCAGCAATTCTCGATCGCTGCTGCCGCCCGATCGCCACCGCAGCAATCCCCGGTTGTACAGCGAGGTCAAATGGTGAGGCTGCGTTGACACTGCCTGTTCCCACAGCCGCAGTGCATCATCGGGCTGCCCCAAATCCCAGCAGGCTAAAGCCCGGTTGTTGAGCCGATCGGCGCTGAGTCCTAATCGCTCTGGGATCTGACGCGAATAGGGGCTGCCTGTCGTGCTTTGGTAGATGCTTTGAAGCTGCTCCGCAACGGCTTGAAAGCTGACCGGGCGATCGGCAGGATTGACCTGAAAACAGCGGCGCAGCAGTTGGACGATCGCCGCAGGCATAGGAGGACGCTCCGCCACCCCAGCAACGCGCCCTGCCAAATAGTCATCCAGTGCTTGCACCGCTAGCAGCCCGGATGTCCAGTTCTGAGCACCTGCAAACAGCTCCAACACCGTTAAGCCCCAGCCCCACAGATCGGTTTGGGGGGTGAGGCTGTCTTGATCTGCCTGTTCTGGCGATCGCGTGGCGATCGAGGGTTCTGCCAGTCCAAGCTGCGTCACTTTCGCCACTCCACCATTGGTCACCAAAATCGTCTCCGGAGTCAAGTCGCGGTGAATCACGCCCTGCTCATGGCTAGCCTGCATCCCCCAGGCAATCTGAATTGCCAGGTCAAGAATGCGACGCAGCGACGCAACGGTTCCATTCGCATAGAGCCGCCGACTCCGGATCAATTGGCGAAGTGTCCCACCGCTAACCTGTTCTGCAAAGGCTAGCGGAGTCTCTCCGATGCGGCGAGCATAGTAGCATTCTGCGAGATGGGGATGTTCTTCCAGGTTAATCCAGGCATTGACAGCTTGTTCAAACGCCCCTCTGCCGCCGATCGCCGCTAGGTTGGCAGGACTGGGGCA
The DNA here is from genome assembly GCA_038239185.1 of Elainellales cyanobacterium. GTDB lineage: Bacteria > Cyanobacteriota > Cyanobacteriia > Elainellales > Elainellaceae > FACHB-886. The sequence continues at coordinate 5,243 of JBBSFA010000040.1, forward strand.
ATGCACTGAAAGATCAAGATTCCATCCCAGATGGCGTACCCGATAGACTTCACCAAACTCCCCTTGACCCGAACTGCCAATCACTCGATATAGGTCAAGAATCGTATCCCCAGCTTGCCACTGTACGCTGCTCTGGTTTGACATAGCGGTAGTATTTCTTACTTGAAAGCGATCATTTCAAACAGACATTTAGAGGCATTCTAGACTCTAGGCAAGCTAGAGTCGATGGACTAGATCTGATATAAGTAGTCGTGCAGAATCAATTACTCATAAGTGAGGCTGAAAGTCTTAATCTACCTTGACATCGTGTGTAAACTATTTTGCATGACTACTTATAAAGTCAAAATAGCAGGTTAATCCCATTGAGATCCCCTCCAGGCTAATACGTAATCCTACTTCTTAGTCCCGCTTTCCGGAAAGCCTCAAAGTCTCATCAACTAGACTTCATCATTCATTTCAGTTGGCATTCCTGTTCAGCACTCTTCCATATTAACTACTCCTTTCGCAAGGCAAGTCCTGAAACTCCTGGCTTGAACTTCCTGCACTCTGCTGAATTTTAGCGATTGCAGGACAGATTGCCGTTGACCTGCTTGCCATTTTTCCAAGTGCCACGTTCAAACCTGCCGTCTTTGAACAGAAAAATGCCTGCCCCATCGCAGCGGTTTTTTTGAAATCCGCCCACATAGCGATCGCCATCGCCCAAGAGCCAGATTCCCAGTCCCTCAAACTGATCGTCTCTGAACTGCCCAATATAGCGTCTGCCATCTTTAAAACTGTAGGTTCCACATCCGTTGCGCTGACCGCCTTGAAACTGACCGTCGTAGCGATTGCCCGTGGGGAAAACCATGGTAGCTTTTCCGTCGGCTGGGTGCCCGTTTTCCATCTGTCCATAGTAGCGAGCACCATTTGAAAATTCGTAGGCAGGTTGATCAGAAGGCAAAGACGGTGGAGGCGGCTCCCGACATGGCAAATTGGGTAAGGTGGGTTTAGGCGGCAGGGGTGATGTCGAGGGCGAGGTAGCTGTGGACTGAGGGGAAAATTGGGCGGGATGGATCGATAGGGCGATCGCAGCAATCAAGCCGCTCAGCAGGAAGATCCAAGGTGCCCATCGAACCGCTTCTGACCTGAAAGATTTAGCTCTTGCGGGCGGATCTGCCCGTGGAGGCGCAAGAATCACGGTTGGGGTAACGGGTTCAACTGCCGTTGGGTCTGGAAAAGAAGGCTGTTGCGGCTCAATTTCCTCAAGTTGCTCTTCTGGCTCTAGGTTTTCTGGCTCTGCGGCTGGCTCTGAGAGGAGCGGCTGGAGATCTGGTGAATAATCCAGCAAATCTGCCATCTCTGAAAAGGCAGTGGCAAATGCAGTGGGGGCGGGATCAAGTGAGCCAACTTCTTCGGAGGCAGCAGATTCTTCTGATTCAAAATCGGGTTCCCACAAAGCAGTTGTAGCGCTCAGGTCTGCTATTTCTTGGGTAACCTCTTCGCCCTCATGCTCTGCCAACAGCGCTGCGATCGCCTTCAACGGCTCCTCCACAGTGGGATACCGCTCTCTGAAGTGATACCGCACCAAGGAGTCCAGAATTTCGACAAAGGCTGGATCAATCGAACTGCTAGGGAGGCGATCGTGCCAGATCAGCTCACAGGTCTGTGGATCGCGCCGAAATTGGTTGGGACGAATGCCCGTTAAAGCCTGAATGCCTACCATACCAGCGGCATAAAGGTCGCTATTGAATCGCGGACTGCCGCTGACTTGCTCCGACGGCATATAGCCCTGAGTACCGATCGCGATCGTCAAAGCCTGCTCTACTAAGGGATCTTCCAGCGAAGTGCTGACTTGTTTGACTGCGCCAAAGTCAATCAGCACCAGTTTGTCATCCCTCCGGCGGCGGATTAAGTTGGAAGGCTTAATGTCTCGGTGAATGACTCGCTGCTGGTGGACAAAGGCTAAAACCTGCAAAATATCATGCAGCCGCCGCATCACCTGCGTTGCTGCCCAAGGCGTGTGAGGCAACAGCAGTTTGTCGAGGGGTTCTCCTTCAATAAATTCTTGAACCAGAAAGAATTCTTGGTTATCTTCAAAGTGAGCCAAGAGTCGCGGAATCTGATCGTGATTGCCCAGCCGATAGAGCACGGAGGCTTCGGTATCAAATAGCCGCTTGGCAACCTCCCAGCGATCGGCGTTTTTGACCGGGAGTTTAAGCTGCTTGACCACGCAGAGCGGTTGCCCTGGCAGTTGAGTATCTTTTGCCAGAAACGTTTGACTGAACCCACCCGCTCCAAGCTGCTGAATGACGCTATAGCGACCACTCAGAAGTCGATCGGGGAATAATTTGTGAGGGCGGTTGATAAAGTCCAAAATTTTAGTCTTTGAAGAAAATCACGTCGGTCTAAGGTCTGAAAGACTAAGATGTACCCTACAACAATAATTATCCCTGACTCTAGGCGCAACGTTTAGCATCCAAATGACGGTTTGGCATTCAAATTACCAAACTTTTCCAAAACCTTTTATGAGAAACGCGGCATTTTTTGTTTTTTTGTTTGCAGCAATCTTCTTTTTGGCAGTCAACTTCCACCCCTTCTCAGCGCAGTGGACAGCTTCAGGGACTCCTTCATCCACTCCTACCCCGATCACGACCACCAGTCCGATCGCAGCCACCGATCGAATCAAGCTGCTGATCCCGCTTTATATTTATCCAATGCCCTACAATCCTGCTGCCTACGACTGGCTCAAAATCGCCAAAGCTCAGGTGCAGGTGTCTGTCACGGCGGTAATTAATCCAAACAACGGGGCGATCGCTCCACCCAATCGAGACTATGCGCAAGGACTGAAAGATTTGCGAGCAGCCCATGTGACAGTGTTGGGCTACGTTTCGACTCGCTATGGCGATCGTCCGATCGCAGAAGTGAAAGCAGAGGTTGATCTCTATGCCAAGGCTTATCAGGTTGACGGCATCTTTTTGGATGAGGCGGCAAGCAATGCCGAGAAGCTGGAGTATTATCAGACGCTTTCCAGCTACATTAAGGCAAAGCCACCGCTGAAGCAAGTGGTTTTGAATCAGGGCACTCAGCCCGATGAAGGGTATCTAACGCGATCGGTTGCCGATACGGTGATTATTTTTGAAAACTACGCCAAAGAATGGAGTGGATACCAACCGCCATCCTATCTGCCCCACTACGATCCGACTCGATTCGCGATGCTGATTCATTCTGCTGCTGATCCTGCAATGATGCAGCAATCCATTGATCTGGCAGTCGCCCGCCATGTCGCCTATGTCTACGTCACAGACGATCGTCCAGATGCCGAGGATGCCGATCCCTGGAATCGATTGCCTACCTACTGGGATGCCGAAGTCCGCTATATTCAGACTTTGAATCAGCGACCTTAATTCTGGCTATTTCGGCTTTGAGTCTGAACGGCTGAGGCGAAAGTGATAAACCCTCAGCGTTTCATCTTCGTAGTCGATCGAGGTTTCTGGATGGGTTTGACGATAGGTTTCGCAAAGCTTTAATGCCTGAAACTGAAGGCTGCTGCGTCCCGCGTGTAAGCGATAGTTAACGTAGACCGGATCAAGCGCAGCACTATTTGCAATGACGGCAGGCTCCGTTTTGAAGGTTTGAAACGGTCGCTTTTCCACAAAGACCACCAGATCGGCAACCTCAAAGGGAAACTGAAACTGCGGCTGTTGGACGCGATCGCTATACTTCGCCACAAATTCGGCTAAATCGACGTACCAAGCCGACCCATAAGTTTCAGCCAGTTGTTCAACGGGTGCAACTAACACCCACTGTTTAGCTGCAAAGCGGGCATTTAGCGCCAAGGCTTCACGAGCACTGATCTCTGGCTCCAGATATAAGGGAGAAGCAGGCGGCGGCAACAAGAAGTTCACTGAAAAAGCCAGGATTAGCACTAGACCGATCGATGCAGTGCTGACCGAACGCAAAAGGCGACCGACCAGACTCCAAATCAGCGCAAAAACCACGCCGCAGAACAAGCTCAATCCTACGGGTAAGGTGACTAGAAAGTTTTGCAGAAAAGCTGGGCTGTCCGGCAGAGCCGCCGCTAATCCCAACCCAATCCAGCCAATCGCGATCAGGGCGATCGTCCCCTTGCGGCTGATTGCCACTCCCAAACCTGCCACGACAACCAGCAAGAACTCTGGAGCCGTCAATGCCACGATCGCGCTACAGCAGCCGACCGTGATCCAAGCCGTTCGCTGCCGACGGTTGAGTCCGCGATCGATCTGGGTCAATGCCAGCAGCGCAAACATCGCCCCTAGCTCAGGTTCTGCCCCTGCCCATTGTCGAATCAGAGAAGTATTGAGCTGCTCGGTCACTGTGCCCAAAAATTGTTGCAGCTCAGCAGGCAGGCTATCTGGGATCGTCCAGGAGCAAGTAAATAGATAAGCGCCTAAGCTAAACAAGGCAACCAGCCCAGCCCTACCGCCCAGCAGCACTTGAGCGCTGTACCCAACGCTGAGAACCAAGCCCATGCCTAGCAGTGCGCCTAGAAATCGGATCACCTGCATTGGATCAACCGAACTCACCAGAGAAATTGTTGCTGCCAATCCCGCATAGACAGCAGGCGCAGCGACTTTTGCGTCTGCCGCTAAAATTTGTCGGGTTTTGAGCAAAACCGCATAAGCATCCGGTGTATTCAGCCGCAACTCCAACAGAGGATGTTCGTAACGCAACAGGAGGGCAAAGCAGACCGCGATCGCGATCGCC
>JBBSFA010000041.1:0-9867 GCA_038239185.1 Elainellales cyanobacterium
AATGCAAGATTCCACCTTAAAGTGTGGCTAAAACTGTCTAGACAATGGGGTACACCTCAATTATCTGCTCTGGTTTCATGTTTCGCTAAGTCGGCAAGATGGCAAAATGCCAACCTACGATGATCTGTGCTGGCTAAAAGAGCATTGGTTTGGGGGCGATCGCTGGGCGATTCAGGTGTTCCCCAAAAAAGACCAGCATGTGAGCGATCACCCAAAATGCCTGCATTTGTGGGGATGTCTAGAGGCAGAGTTTAGCCTGCCTGACTTTCGGATGTTCGGATCGATTTAGCGAGGTTTGATTCATGTACACTTTTCAATCCCGACAGACGATCGGCAACCTCGGTGAAACGCGGAAGGAATAGCAGAGGAGGCGATCGCGCAGCGTTTAATTTTATAACCAAAATTTCATCTGGGTGAAACGCGGAAGGAATAGCAGAGGAGGCGATCGCGTATGAATTCGGTGGGCACACAGGATAAGACCAGATCGGACTGCCACAGGTGTCGGCACTACGAGTGGAGCCAAGGGACAAGTTACTGCCTTCGCTACGGGATCTTTGAGTACAAACAGAATGTTGAGCCAATCAGTGGCGCTTGTTTTGTTCCAGCAGAAGAGGAGGGCGATCGCAATGACTAAAGGGTTTGACACAAAAGCCGCGCAACACAATCCGATCGCAGAGGCGGCGGCACTGCTACATCGGGAAGCCAGTCGCGCCAAGAAGCCGCTGGTTATTCCAATGTGTCCAGAAATTAACGATGTTGGGCTAGTGCCAGGGCAGTTGAAACCAGGACAGACACAGATTAGTCCAACGGCTGACGAGATTGTGATCGCGGTGCGGTGTTCAGCCAGCGATACACAAGAATTGGTGGATTTGGTGATGGGGTGGCAGAGGAAGAAGTTGGAGGGCGATCGCCCATGAACGACATCGACCTCACCACCACCCTTCATAACCTTGCTGTTGTTGTTGAGGAACTGCGACAGCAAATCAGCGAAAAAACGATTACCCCTCGACGGCAGTGGTATCCGGCTAGCTCTGGCTACACCTGCTAGGCTATGATTCTTATCGCCAGCTTTGGGAAGCGATCGACTCTGGCTTGCTCAGAATTGGCGAAGGCAAAGAGGTTGCCGATCGCCGCAAGCCGGGTACAAGCAAGCCTGTCTATTACATCCATCTCTCGCGCTGCCTAGCCCGCTTAGAGCAAATGCCGGGAGAGCGAGATACTAGGGGTTGAACCGTGCGATCGCCTCATCATAAGCGCTTTGATGCTGCGCCGCTGAAATCCAGCGGTTGTAAGTTGCCAGATGCACAGACGGAGAGTGTCCTGCCATTGCCGCCGCCACAGGTAATGGCAGCCTATAAAAAACAGACGCTCGGATACACCAGGCATGGCGTAACGTGTAGGGAGTGAAGCCTACACCCTCTCGCTTGAACGCTTTAGAGCAGCGATCGCTGTAGTCCTTCAACCACTTCATCGTCACCTGCGGACGCTGCACCTCGTTCAATTTCCAGCGATCCACCCACTCTGGGTGGAAGGGCAGCACCTCTCTGGCTCCAGTTTTCGTCTCGCCCTCAACCCGAACCAGCAACAATGGCGCTTTCCCCGATCGCTCTCGCCACTCCACAGAGCAAAGCCAGCACTCATGGTCGCGCAGCCCAAACGTCGCCATCATGCCTGCAATCCAACGCCACTGCGGATTCTGAATGCGATCGATCGCGGCTGCAATTTCTTCGTCGGTTGGAATGTCTTGCTTTGCTGACTTAGGTGAGTAGCTGCCCACATAGGGTGACAGATCTACCTCTATCTTGGCAAACTCAGCCAGTCGCCGAAATTCCTGGCAGTAGATCTGACGGCTGCGACTGTTGGCTTTGGTTGCTTTTTCAGCAACCCGAATCAGCAACTCACCCGTTAACTTCGCCTCAGCAGGCAAGTGCTTCAGGTAGAGCCAAAAAGATTTGTGCTAGGTTCGCTCACCTTCCTCTCCTGAGTTTTTGATGATCTGCGTCAAGCAATAAGGTTTGTATCGATCGATCACAGAGCCGCAGGTTTCCCGATCGATCGAGGTTGTCACTCCAAGCCACTGCTGCCAGTCAAACCGATCGCGCTGGAGTTGCGATCGCAGTTCCATTGCCAGTGCTTCCGCCTCTTCCAGTTCTTCAGGCGTGGCGTACTTGTTAGTGCTGATGATCTGCTGTCGTGGTTTGCTTGCGCCTTTCCCTGGTTTGGGAGGCAAAGTCGCGCTGAGCGACAGCTTTCGTCCACGCTGAAGAATCTCGATGCCGATGTGAGAGGCTCGAAGGCGATCGTTGACCGCCTCAAGCGTGTAGAGTTTTCGCGCCATCCGTTCTGATCTAAAACTGATCTAAGTTAAGCGGAATTCCAGGGAATTAAAACTAATTTCTCGTAATTAACAAAAGTGATTTACCCCTTGGAATTAAGCCTCTTAACCCTTGAAATGCTTGGTATTAGCGAACGCCCCAGACAGGACTCGAACCTGTGACCGACTGCTTAGAAGGCAGTTGCTCTATCCAGCTGAGCTACTGGAGCAGTTAATGAAATTGGCAGCAGTTGATAAACCTGGACGATCGCCCATGATTTACTCTACCTAACAATTACTCTACCCGACCGTTATTCTCATAGGCGATCGTGGGCAGAATAAAGGCGATGCCGCCCCAACTCGTGATTACTATAACATTTGACGCAAAAAACTATAGCATTGGACTCAGAAATCTGCTGATCCCGCATGAATCTGAGCAATTTGTCAGCCTCTAACTTCCTCATCCCTGGGATAGTGAGATGATTGAAAGCAGTGGGATGGTTGAATTTCGTTCTTCTTCCGACCCCAATAGGAGTCAATTGGCAGCACCATGTTTATCTTGAAACGGCAAGATGTTGAAATAACGTCTGTTCAGCATCCTAAGAGAGATCAACAGATCCCGATTCTGCAATATCAAGGTCAGACATTTCGGCTGATCAGCATTTTCAATGCCGTTCAAGAAGAAGAAGCCAAAGCCGCTTGGCGAGATTTAACAGATAACCGAGGCAAAGCCTGTGTGCTGCTGGAAGAACCAGAGCGCTTCAGCATTTGGGGCAAAATCCACTTAGATCAGCTTGCGTCAGAAACCGTTGATCCGCCGATCGCTGGAGAAAGTTCGCCTTGCATGGTGCAAGCCTCTCTGCTGCTGCTTCAGGCGGTTTATCTAGACATTGAGGATTTGTTGTGTGCAAGGCAAATTGGCGTATTTCAAAAAGAGATCGCGGCGGTCTTTCAGCAAGGGCGTTTTCCCAAAACTCAATCCCCCCAGGAAATTCAGCATCTTCTCACAGCAGATCCGCTGGCTTCGCTGCAAGTTCCCCTCTGGAGAGAACATCACCTCAACACCTTGCTTCAGGAACTGCATCGGTTAGGCAGGCAGCACTTTGGCAATGTCAACTTTACGCAACGGGTGATGGATACCCTGCAAGATATGCCTTCCAAAGAACGTAACCAATTTTTGACCTGGCTAAAACAGTCTCCAGCCGGGAAATTGTGGCATTAAGCTAACAGAATATTAAGCCAACAAATTCGTTCAACTTCTGCCGACTTGGGCATAATGATTAGATAATTTGCCTGACGTGATCGTTCGCGTGACGTGATCGTTCGTGCGATCGCCTCTTTCGCCGCGCCCTCTGAGGAACCGTCCCTTGATTAATAAAGCCTCTACCACTAAGCCGTTATCCGTTCAAACGATCGTTCTAGCTGCTACTGCTTGGGCAGTCATAGCGCTCCTGTTTTTCCTGCTGTTCAGCATTTCGCCCGCCCAGGAACGCCCGGAGTGGTACAGCATTGCCACCTATTTTCTAGAAGAAATTGCCTTTTTGGGCGCTGGGTTTTTGTGCTTCCGCAACTGGCGCAGCCCAGCCATCGTCAGCGGTCGAACGGTTTGGCTCGCGATCGGCTTAGGCATGTTCTTTTACTTTATTGGCAACTTGTTTTTTGCCTACTGGGAAGTCGGCTTAGGGATCAGCCCAGATGTGTCTCCGGGCGATTTTTTCTTTATTCCTGCCTATATTTTTCTAGGGTGGGGAATTTTGCGAGCCGTGATGTCTAAGCGATTGGATCTAACGCCGATCCAGTGGGTGATTCTAGTCGCGATCGCCGTTGCAGGGATTGCGATCGCGACAATCGCAACGCAGCCCCTCAGCGCTACAAGTGGAGCTGCGAGTGAGGCTTCAGGTGCATTAAGCGCTGAACAGGTTGCCGTATTCCCGAAGCCTGCTCCTTCTGTACCTCCAGCGGCTTCCTCAGTCCGTCCTTCTACGGCAGCTTCCCCATCTGCAACCTCAAAATCTGCGCCAGAGTGGGCAACTCAACTGGAAAAAGAGCTAGCTCCCTTTGCAGGTGTAGTGTCCTGGCTGTACATTATTGGCGATGTCATTCTAGTGGTGATGGCAACAACCCTGCTGTTGGCATTTTGGGGTGGGCGGTTTGCCCTGTCCTGGCGATTTATTGCTTTCGCTGCTTTTTCCTACTACATTGCAGATGTCTGGTTTAACTATGCGACCATCAACATCCCGAATTACCAAACAGGAGCGCTGCCAGAAGTGTTCTGGATTTTTAGCGGCTGTTTGATTTCGATCGGCGCTGCACTAGAGTACGATCTGTCAACTCGCCGCCGCGCTGGTCGGAGACGGGGATAGGCAGCAAAAGTCAGTCAGAAAATAAAGTCAGAAAATTAAAGATAGAGCCTATGCTAGCCTTTGTTTAAGCAAAAGTGTTTAAGCAAAAGCTAAATTTTGGTTTCCAAAGACTTGCTCCCGCTTAGCATTCCGTTTGGTAGATTAGATGAAGCTCACAAGACCTTTGGTTGCAAGAAAGCTGAGCTTCTTGCAGCCAAAGGCAATTCTAAGCGGTTTGGCGACTGAGGAAACAAATTGACATGGCTCCTAGAAAACTGTCTGAAGCAGACAAACAAGCGGTAATTGAAGCGTATCGCCAGTCGGGTGATACGGCAGCGACGCTTGCGGGTCGCTATGGAGTCAGCAACAGCACCATTAGTCGGATTTTAAAGCAAAGCCTGCCAGAAGCAGAATATGAAATGCTGGTGCAACAGCGGCGATCGGGCGCTAGAGGAGAGGATGTGGCAGAAGCAGAAGATCTCCTAGAAGAGTCGCCGGCTGCCACCGCTGCAAACCCTATGACTGAATTCATGCCTTCCCCTCGTCGCCAGCGGCAGCGATCGACCGTTCAGTCCACGCCAGCGGTATCCACGCCATCAGAGCAGCTAGATCTAGCCGACTTGCCCTTGCCAGCCCCCCAAATGGCGCAGCTTGAGCTAAAGGCCATGATTACTCAGCCGATCGACGAACCGCCGATCGACGACCCTGTTACCAAAAAAATTGAGTCCAGAGCACTTGAGGGGATTAGCTCAGCCAATCCAGTAGTCAAAGGCATTGCCGCTTCTATCAAGCTCAAAAATTCTGCGCCTGAGCCGTTAAATCCTCCTGAAGCGTTGAGCAATGATTATGAGAGCTTGATCGACGAAGATCTGGAAGAAGCCTTAGAAGATGATGAGGATGATCTGGACGACGATCTAGACGGCGATTTGGACGACGATGATTTGGATGACGATCTAGAAGAAGATGAGACGGCAGGCGCGATCGGCAGCTTTGGAGGCGTTCAGATTGCTAAAGGCAAGAGCCTACAAGTCCTGCCGCTCTCGGAAGCCAATCTGCCTCGAACCTGCTACGTGGTGGTCGATCGCGCCTCGGAGCTAATTACGCGCCCTCTGAAGGATTTTGCTGAGCTGGGTCAAATTCCAGACGGAGAAATTCAGGCGAAGACGCTACCCATTTTTGACAATCATCGGATTGCCAAGCGATTCTTACGGCGGATGCAGCGGGTTGTTAAAGTGCCAGACGGGCGCGTGTTGCAAAAGGTTCGCCCTTACCTGCAAGCCAAAGGGATTACGCGACTGCTGATCGATGGGCAGATCTATTCGGTCTAGCAGCGCATCGCAATCTGCATAGTGAATCTGATGAATTGGGCGGGAACACTCAGGATGTGCATTTAGTTGGCAGCAGCCAATTACGTTGGGAAACTCGATTTTTCTGGGTTTTGCTACATCTCCCTTCTTTTTGATGGCAGCCGATCCAGGACAACTGGATGGCAATTTTTCGAGCGGTTTTGAAGGCGCTGCGACGATCGTTGCTGCTCCAACTGTTGTGCTGTCAGTTTTAACGAAGCTATTAATTCAGTTTTGCGACTATGGTTAAATCTTTCCGGCGAGCAATCCTTTGGTTGAGTCTGTTTGTACTGTCTTTAGGAATCGCTGTTGGCAAAGGGGACAGCGCTGAGCAAAGTGCATTTCAGCCAGCACGATCGCAGTCCAATCCTCCCGTGTTTGTCCACCTGTTTGAGTGGCAATGGCAGGATGTTGCGCAAGAGTGTGAGAGTTTTTTGGCTCCAAACGGGTATGGCGCAGTCCAAATCTCGCCCGCGATGGAGCATTTGGTTTTGCCGGAACAGAGCTATCCCTGGTGGCAGCGCTACCAGCCTGTCAGCTACAAACTCGTTAGCCGTAGTGGCGATCGATCGCAGCTCGCGACGATGATCCAGCGGTGTCATGCGGTCGGGGTTAAAGTCTATGCGGACGCGGTGATTAACCACATGACCGCCATGAGTCGAGGGGTGGGCAGCGCCGGAACCAGCTTTACCAAATACAACTATCCTAGGCTTTACCAACTATCTGATTTTCATACTTGCAAGAAAAATATTGCCAACTATAAAGATCGACAGGAAGTGCTGGACTGTGAGCTAGTTGGGCTAGCCGATCTCAAGACCGAATCAGCACGGGTGCAGCAGCGCATTGCCACTTACCTGGTCGATCTGGTGCATTTGGGCATTGATGGCTTCCGGATCGATGCCGCTAAACATATAGACAGCAAAGACATTGCGGCGATTTTACAGCGGGTGAATGCAGCGGTCGATCCAGATCCCTATATCTATCAAGAAGTGATTGACCCCGGTGATGAAGCGATTCACAAGAGCGAATATTACCCGGATGGCAACGTGATTGAGTTTGAGTATGGCAGAGTCGTCGGCGAGAAGTTTTTGGGCATTCGGGGACAAACGCTGGCTGATCTGCAAACTTTGGGCGAAAGCTGGGGACTGATGCCCTCTGAGAAGGCGATCATCTTTATTGACAACCACGACAAGCAGCGCGGACACGGCGGCGGTGGCACTTACCTGACCTATAAAGATGGTAAACTCTACGACCTTGCCAATGTCTTCATGCTGGCATTTCCTTACGGTACGCCCCAGGTGATGTCTAGCTATGACTTCCTTGATCCCAGCCAAGGTCCACCTGCGGATGCCGATGGACAGACCGATCGAGTCTATGCCAATGCATCCTTGCAGCAAAATCAGTGCGGTGAAGGGTGGGTCTGCGAACATCACCATCGATCGATCGCCACAATGGTCGGCTTCCACAACCAGATTCCGGCAGATGCGCCGCTGACAGATTGGTGGGCAAATGGCAATCAGATTGCGTTCGGTCGAGGCAGCCACGGCTTTGTGGTGATCAATCGGGAAGCACGACCGTTGAGCCGTACCTTCCAGACCAGCCTACCTGCGGGGACTTACTGTGATATCACGACTGGAGGTTTGACTGCCGATCGCCAAAGCTGCACGGGCGGGACGGTTCAGGTAGACCGCCAAGGACAAGCTCAAGTTACGGTGGGTGAGCTAGCAGCGATCGCCATTCATCCCGGCGCAAGTGTGAATTAGCACCGATTGACCTAACAGATAAAACCGATAATTCCTACTAATTAATCACGGCTTTTAACCACAGTAAAGGCTATCGGAAAGTTAACAGAGATTTGGCTTATTGTAGGAAAATGCGATCGCTAAGCTTCCTAAATCGCGCGAGTTTCAGCCTTTTCAGGTGTTGTTCAACTGCGTAATTTGCCTGTCCGACTAACGGGCTTCAGTTAACTAGTAAATCGGCATCTCTCCTTAAAAAACCTAACGTATAAGTAATTCAGGATTAACCAGGGAGTTCTGATTACGAATCCCATTCGACGGGGTGAGCGATCGGAGGTTACAGGTTCAAAGTTTTCCCGTAGTATCAGAGTAGAGTTAGCCCAAACAAGCTTGCTCGATTTGGGAACCGATAAGGTTTGTTGTGGGTGGACTGATACGTGCCATATCGAACACTGAGAGGAATACCACATGCCATCCTATAAGGTCACATTGATTAATGAGGCTGAAGGGCTGAATACGACGATCGAAGTTCCAGATGACGAGTACATTCTGGATGCTGCTGAAGAGCAAGGGCTTGACCTCCCTTACTCCTGTCGCGCGGGGGCTTGTTCTACCTGCGCTGGCAAGCTCACCTCTGGCAAGGTAGATCAAGGCGATCAGTCCTTTTTAGATGATGATCAGATTGAAGCTGGATTTGTCCTCACCTGTGTGGCTTATCCGACTTCTGACTGCACCATCACCACTCATCAAGAAGAAGAACTATACTAAGTCTTCCTTAATGTTGACAAAAGCAGAGGGGCAAACGGCGATCGCCGTTTGCCCCTCTGCTTTTTAGCTTTTCAGATTAGGGAGTCGCTGGAGAAGGAGTAGCAGCTCCACCGGGCTGATCTTTCACAGGAACAAGGGCATCCATGCGGAAAGAGGTCGTGATCCGAGTGTCTGGCTGATTCGCCGGAATCAAGCGCCCCTGATTGTCCAAAACAATCTTCTGAGTCCCATCCAGACCCGATTTGAGGTTGCTGATGATCAGCAACGGCTGCAAGCGCTCGATGTTGCGGATGACGGAAGCCGTTTGCGGGAAAGTCCCTTTCATCTCCACGTTGTAAACGTAGCGCTTGAGCCGATTGTTGACGGCGATTCCCAAAGAGCCATCGGCGATCGTCCCCGACAGCTCATTGTTCAAGGCAAACTTAGAAAGCGTTGCCCGCCGCTCTGGGTCTTGAACGCCTGCATTGACTGAATTGACGCGCTCATTCACATCTAGCAGCAGCGTATCGACACTTTGCTCAGTCGCAAACAGTCCTAAAACATCTGCCTGAAGCTGCTTCGCATTTTGTAGCTTGACTTTAGCTTCAGCAATCCGCTTCTGGGTTTCTTGCTGCGCCTGAAGCTGCTGCTGCTTGTCGGCAATGTCAGCCTTCAACTGCTGATTCTTGGTTAGCTCAGGCTGGAGTAAGTTACTCCAGAGCAGGTAAGCCCCCAAAGCCCCCAACAGCGCGATGAAAACACCGCCGACCACAGGGGTAATCGTTAGCCCAAACAGCTTGGGATAGCTGGGGGCATTGCTATTTCCGTCTAAGGGGATGAAATCTCTGCTTGCCGTCATGGTTTGAGAACTCCTCTATCCCGAAGTGCCTGAATTCTGGTCGCTAGCCCCACCGACAAGGTTCGCTCTAGATCTTGCAGTAGTTCCGATGCGGTCAGATCTGTAAAGTTGCCTTCAATCTTGTACTCCACGACTTTCGGGAGCTGAACTTTGATCTCTCCACTGCCCGTAGGCTGAGAAGAAAATTCCACCTGAGTTGGGTTATCAATCAGTGATGAGGTCACGATCTTAACGTCTTTTCCTGCAAGGAAGGGCGATCGCTGCAACGTCAGCAGGAAATCATTGACATCATTAAACGATCGCGCCTTACCCGAAATGCTGATGCGAGGCGGCGGAATTTCTGGCTCCACCGGAACCACCGGAACCGGACTTGACCCATCGGTGGGGCTAGCGCTGGGGCTGGGAGCGGGAGCCGCTGTCGCAGTTGGAGCCGCTAGCTGCTCAATCGTGTCAATCTGCACCCCGTTGGGGACGCGATCGCGCACGTCTTGCAGCACCGCCGACCAAGGTTTAATTCGAT
>JBBSFA010000042.1:0-9716 GCA_038239185.1 Elainellales cyanobacterium
GCAATCATCGGCTTTTTGGTAATTACCCGCAGCAGCTCAGAGTCTTTGAACGAATGTTTGACCAGCCGATCCTCCAGACTGTGAAAGCTGATGATCACGAGTCGTCCATCTGGGTTGAGCCAAGTTGGGGCGGTTTTCAGGAAGGTTTCTAAGACCTCTAGCTCTTGGTTAACCGCAATTCGCAAGCCTTGAAACGTGCGGGTAGCCGGATGAATTCTGCCATAGCGATAGGAGCGCGGCACGGACTGAAAGATCAGATCCGCCAGATCGGTGGTGGTTTGCAGCGGGCGCTGCTCGACAATACGGCGGGCAATTTTGCGGGAGAGCCGTTCTTCGCCGTAGACGTAAATGATTCTGGCAAGCTCAACTTCGTCCCAGGTGTTGATAATTTCGGCGGCAGTCAGCGATTGCTGTTGATTCATCCGCATATCCAACGGAGCCGTGTGGCGGAAGCTAAACCCCCGATCGCCCTGATCCAACTGCGCCGAACTCACTCCCAAATCTGCCAGAATGCCGTCAAACTTTTGGGAACCGGGCTGGAATTGAGCAAAATTAGTCTGATGAAACTGGACGCGATCGCCAAACTCTGATAAAGCATTTTGGGCAGCGTCGATCGCCTGGGCATCTTGATCCAATACAGTGAGCTGCACATCGGCAAAGGCTTCCAGCATTAGCCGACTGTGCCCACCCCCGCCCACGGTGGCATCCAGATAGCGACCGCCCGATCGAATTGCCAATCCTTCCAGGACTGCTTGGGGCAATACGGGGATGTGTGAAAAGGCGATCGGGCTGTCTGTTGGCGCGATTGGGGCGGCTTCGGTCATGGTGTTGCAGGCTGTAGTGAACTAACGCGATCGGCAGATCCATAGATTAAATCTAATGGGACTGCAAGTTTTTATAGATTTTTTCGCCAAAAATTCGGGTAAATTCTAGTAAATAAAACTACACAAAGCTTAGTAAAATGGCTGCATAACTCGCGTAAGTATTTCTTCTTATTGCCATGATAGCCGCTCAATTTCCCTGGCTGACTGCGATCGTTCTGTTGCCGCTGATTGCTGCTTTTCTTGTCCCGATCCTGCCCGATAAGACTGGAAAGCTGATTCGGTGGTTTGCTCTCAGCGTGGGCATCGCAGACTTTGTGTTAATGTGCTACGCCTTTTGGACGCATTACGATCGCAGCAGCGCCAGTTTTCAACTTGTAGAAGACTATACTTGGATTCCTCAACTGGGGCTGCATTGGGCAGTTTCGGTCGATGGCTTGTCTGCACCGTTGGTGCTGTTAGCAGGTTTAGTGACGACTCTGGCAACCTTTTCGGCTTGGCAGGTCGATCGCAAGCCTCGGCTCTTCTATTTTCTGATGCTGGTGTTGTATTCGGCACAGGTCGGCGTGTTTGTGGCGCAAGACCTAATCTTGCTGTTCATCATGTGGGAAGTTGAGCTGATTCCGGTTTACCTGCTGATTTCAATTTGGGGCGGGCAAAAGCGGCGCTATGCGGCAACCAAGTTTTTGCTGTATACGGCGCTTTCTTCGATCTTTATTTTGGTGGCAGCGCTGGCATTGGGTCTATATGGCGGTGGCGTTCCGAGTTTTGACATAGCAGCGATCGCCGCAAAAGACTATCCGCTGGGTCTAGAACTCTGGCTTTATGCTGGACTGCTGATTGCTTTTGGTGTAAAGCTGGCTATTTTCCCGCTGCATACCTGGTTGCCGGATGCTCACGGGGAAGCCTCGGCTCCGGTTTCGATGATTCTGGCAGGGGTGCTGCTGAAGATGGGTGGCTATGGGCTGATTCGGCTGAATCTAGAGCTATTGCCGAATGCCCATGTTTACTTTGCGCCGATTCTGGCGGTTTTAGGCATCGTCAATATTATTTACGGTGGGCTTAGCTCGTTGGGGCAAACCAACATGAAGCGGCGCTTGGCGTATTCGTCGGTTTCGCACATGGGCTTTGTGCTGCTGGGGATTGCCTCCTTCACGGAAGTCGGGATCAGTGGCGCGATGCTGCAAATGATTTCGCACGGTCTGATTGCGGCGGCTTTGTTCTTCCTGGCAGGCGTGACTTACGATCGCACCCACACGCTGGCGCTGAATGAAATGGGCGGTATCGGAAAAGTGATGCCCAAAGTCTTCGCGCTGTTCACCGTTGCGGCAATGGCTTCACTGGCTTTGCCGGGAATGAGCGGGTTTGTCAGCGAGATCTCGGTGTTTGTCGGGATTACAACGAGCGATCTGTATAGTTCGACCTTCCGAACCGTGACAGTAGTGCTAGCCGCGATCGGGTTGATTTTGACCCCCATCTATCTGCTCTCCATGCTGCGGCAGGTGTTTTATGGGGCGGTGGATGCTCCCAACTGCGAGTTGCCTACGGGTGGTTTTCAGACGGAGGCGCATCAGGAAGCGGTTTGCTTTGGCACAGATTGCGTATTGCCTATAGATGCGGTTTATACCGATGCTCGACCCCGCGAAGTGTTCATCACGGTTTGCTTTTTGGCTTTAATCATCGCGATCGGCTTTTATCCCAAGCTGGCGACTCAGATATACGATGCCAAAACGGTGGCGGTGAATGCAGAAGTGCGGCGATCGTACACCCAGATCGCTGAGACAAATCCCCAGATTTATGCAGGTTTTCTGTCTCCTAAGCTTTCTCCGAAGCTGGCAAAGACGGATTTAGAGCCTGTTTTGGGAGCGATTCGGTAAGGCGTTTTTGCTAGGCGCGATCGCATTATTTTCGGTTGAAAGGTTGTGGTTGGAATCTTGAGGTTGAGGGCGTGGCATTCGGGCGATCGGGTATCTGTTGGTGCAGAGATTTTTTGCCGAATGCCTCGCCCCTACGGGGATGGGTGATATTTTTTAGGTGGTTATTCTGGATCGGGCTGGCGCTCAACGATCGCTTCCATGGTGCTTTCTAGATAGTGCCCTGCCATGATGCTGCTGGAAAGGCAGTATTGTCCCGCAGAGAGCTGGTGTAAGGTCTCAAAACCTGTGCGGCGTTGGCGATCGCCTAGCACCCAATAGCGCTGGACAATGGACTCTGGCGCAATCCAGCCTTCGCCTTCGACTCTTCCTAAGAGGCTGTGTTGTAGGACAAAGGTGTATTGCCGTTCGCCTGCGTTGAAGCGTCCGCGATAAAGGCAGGAGATTTCAGCGCGATCGCTGCCTGGGAAGATCAGCTTTGTCGCCATTGTGAACCAGTCATCGCGATTCCAGGCGACCATGATTTTGCCTTTGACGCTGACTGGCATGGTATCGCGATCGAGCCAATTTCCTTGCAGGCTCCAGCGCCCTGACTCCAGTAGAAATGTGTGCGACACAGCGCTTGTCCTTATCATGTTGCCTCACGCAGTTTGCTAGCAGTTTTGCCGATCGTGGCAGTATTTCAAAGGATCGCCCGTTTGCGGTGGGCAGTTGTTGCGTGCATCCTTGAAAAGCAATCTACTTTTTAGGAGTTGATAGCCTACTTAAATCTTTCCCAAAAACTCATTGAACGACCAGGTGAATTTCCCCTAAAAGCGCAAATTGGCTAGCACCCGTCACTTCCGGAAGATTACCAGGAATGCCTAAAGATCGCCAATAGGCAAGCACTGCAAAAGCGATCGCCTCTTTATAGTCAGAGTTTAGCCCTGCTTCATCGGTGGTGATCACTTGAGTCGAGGGCAGATTGACCTGAAGGCGCTGTTTCAGATAGAGATTGCGACTGCCACCGCCGCAGAGCAGCACTTGATCGGGCAGACGCGGCAAAAATGTGCGATAGCTGTGGGCGATCGAGGCGGCAGTGAGTTCGGTGAGGGTTGCCAGAATATCGGCAGCACTGAGGTTGTAGGCATCTGCATCGGCAAGGCACTGTGTCAGATAAGCGGGACTAAATAGCTCTCGTCCAGTCGATTTTGGCGGCGGCTGTTGGAAAAAGTCCTGCTGGAGCCATTGCTCGACCAGCAGTTGACAGGGTATGCCTTGGGTTGCCCAGTCGCCGTTGCGATCGAAGCTGAGTCTGCCGTCGGATAGCTGCTGAGTGGCTAAGTCCAGCAGGGCATTGGCGGGACCTGTATCCCAGCCGAGGATCTTCGAGACAGCAGGTGGGCTAGCGGCAGGTAAATAGGTAACGTTGCCGATACCGCCGAGGTTTTGGATGCAGCGATCGCGGCTGGGATGGCGTAGTAGGCAAGCATCCACCGGAGAGACGAGCGGCGCACCCTGACCGCCAGCCGCAATATCGGCAGCGCGAAAGTTGCTGACGGTGGGAATGCCAGTCAGATGGGCAATTAACTCGCCGCGTCCGAGCTGGAGGCTATAGCCCAAGTTGGCGATCGGCGGACGGTGAAAGACGGTTTGCCCATGTGAGCCAATTAGGTCGGCGGGTGGTTGACCCGCTTGGGTGGCGATCGCGGCTTCGGCAAATGCTTTGGCGATCGCGTCATCCAGTTCGGCGAAATCTGACATGGAGAGGGGTGTGCCCGCGCAGACTGCTAGGATTTGCGATCGCAGGGCATCTGGGTAGGAATAGGTTTCGCCTGCCAGTAAAGTGACTGTGAGATCGGTGGTAGAGCCAGAAATTTCAACGAGTGCGGCATCAATGCCGTCTACGGAAGTGCCGCTGATCAGTCCGATGATGCGCTGAGTCATCTTGGCTAGAAATTGGGAATTTAGGCTGATCGATTAAACCATCGATCGCCTCGCTAATGCAAAAGCTAATGCAAAGTCAGGGGTAATCCATTGCGATCTGGCAAGACGGAACCGATCGCGCTGCTATCTGGATAGCCCAACTTTCTGAGCGCCGTCAGGCAACTGCTAGCGCGATCGCGGGGCACGGAGGCTAGCAGTCCCCCGCTGGTCTGGGGATCGAACAGCAGCGGAAAGAAGGGGCGATCGCGCCAGTCGCTTAAGTTCTGGATCAGGCGAGCCGCTTGCAGATTTTGAGGATGCAGGGAGCTGAGGATGCCTTGCTGAGTGGTTTCTCTGGCTCCGAGGAGGATAGGAACGGCATTGAAGTCTAACTCAACAGAAACGTGCGAGGCGCGCACCATCTCCAACAGGTGTCCTAGCAAGCCGAAACCTGTGACATCTGTGCAGGCGGTTGCGCCATACTCTCGCAGGCAAGCCGAGGCCGCTTGGTTGGAGAGCAACATGGAGGCGATCGCCGCTTCGATCCAATGCCCTTTGGCTTTGAGCTGCATATCTGCCGCGAACAGCGTTCCGGTTCCTAGCGCTTTGGTGAGGATGAGCACCTGTCCTGGCTCCATGCCACCCTTGCGCCACAGCTTTTCTGGAAAGGCGATGCCGTTGCAGGTTAGCCCAAACGCCAGTTCGGGTGCTTCGGTGGTATGCCCGCCAATCAGCGGCGCATTGGCGGCTTGTAAGACTTGCGTTGCGCCTGCCAGCAGTTGATACAACAGTTCGGCTTGCTTTGCCGCCGTCGCGTAGGGCAGAGTCACGATCGCCAATCCACTTTGCGGCGTTGCTCCCATCGCGAACAGATCGCTAAGGCAGTGATGGGTGCAAATTTGCCCAAACAGAAATGGATCATCAACAAGGGCGCGGAAGTAGTCGATCGTCTGTACCAGCACTTGCCCGACAGGAATGCTGACCACGGCGGCATCGTCTGGGGCATCTAATCCAATCAGGATATCTGGGCGATCGCTCCAATCGGGTTGATCTTTCTTAAGGCGATCGAGGGCAAAGTTTAGGACAGAGCTACCCACTTTAGAGCCGCAGCCAGCACAGTGCATTAGAGGGGCTGTTTCAGCCTGGTCAGAACGACCTTCTCCAGACCTTGCACCTTCTCCAGACATTGCACCTTTTCCAGACATTGCTTTGAGCTGGGTAAATTGGCTCATAAACTGGCGATCGATCCAATCTTTCCACTGCCAGAGTAGCGAACTAGCCCCCCAGTGCAGCTTGCCACGATCCGCGATCGCTTTTCGATCGCCCGTGCCCAGCAAAATCAGCGATTGCTTTTGTGGAAGAAAGGGCTTTGGCGGTTTGCCTTGCAAGACCCGACTCAGATTGGCAAACAAGGGTTTGCCCTGCCGGACTGCAAACACACCTGACTTCGGGCGCGGATGGTTCAGCATTGTGGCGACATCGCCTGCGGCAAACACGTGCGGATGTGAGATCGATCGCAGCCTATCGTCTACCTGCACAAAGCCTTTCTCATCGGTTGCCAAGCCGGACTGCTTGAGCCAAGTTGCCGCCGCTGCCTGCGTCACCCAAAAGATCCGATCGCACGGAATTTGCAGCCCTGAAGTACAGCAGACTAGTTTCTCGTGATCTGCTTTCTCGTTGCCTGCTTCGATCGCCTCGACGCTTTCATCTAAATAAATTTGCACGCCGCGATCGTGCAGGAGTTGCTCGACGTATTGACTCACCCACTGGCTGCGTTCGGGCAAGAGGCGATCGCCGCGATGAATCAAGTGGATTTCCAAATTGAGGCGTGCCTGAATCGAAAAAGCTAGCTCAACGCCGCCTGCGCCCCCACCGACAATCGCTAATCGCTGTTGTGGATTCTCCGAGATATCTGCGACTAGCTGATCCCAGTAGCAGAGGAACTGCGAGATTGGCTTGACGGGGATGGCATGTGCTTTCGCACCGGGAATGTCCGAGACAGCGGGCGTGCTGCCAATGTCGATCGATAGCAGATCAAACGCGATCGGCGGACGATTTTCTAGCAGGACTCGGTTTTGCTGCAAATCTAGCCCGATGGCGCGATCGTGAATTAGCCGCGCTTGGGCAAACTGCGCCAATGGACGCAAATCAATATGGCAGTCTTCAAAGCTATAAAGTCCTGCCACGTATCCCGGCAGCATTCCAGAGTAAGGCGTGTGCATTACGTCTGTGATTAGCGTTAGCTTTACCCCCCCGATCGGGTTCATGCCAAATTTTTTGAGGGCGATCGCATGGCTATGTCCGCCGCCGATCAAAACGAGATCTTGGGCAATAGGCTGAGAAGAATTCATTGAGCGTACTAATTGAGCGTACTAAAAGAGATAAGCAGGGGCGATCGGGAGCTGCAAGGTTCCGACAAGCTGATTGTTGGGATGAGGTGTGGTTTGCCAGAGATGCGTTAGCGCTTGCACGATCGCCGCTTCATCCAATTCGCCTTCATAGCTATATTCAATAAAGGTATCGCCACCAAGCGCTTGAATGCGATAGTGAACCAAACCATAGCCTTCGTCTTCTAGGTTATCCTCTTCCTGGTCTTCCATCTCTTCATCGTCTAGCAGAAAATATCCTGCCGTCGGAAAGTCAGAGTAGGGAAGCTGGAGCGGCTCATCGTCCCAATACTCGACCTCGATACCCGGTTCAGCAAATAAAAACTCGTAGGAGGCGATCGCCCATTTGCGAATCGGATTCATAGGAAAACCCAAGGGATTGAGGTTGGTTGGTTGATTTAGTTTTTTGTTAAATCGTAATAGTATCCTGAACGCTTTCCAGTCGATCGAGAAACACCATCCCATTCAGGTGATCAAACTCGTGCTGAAAAATCCGCGCCACAAAGCCCAATAGCTGCTGGCGCTGGAGTTTGCTCTGGCGATCGGTATACTCAATCTCGATCGCCTGATAGCGCGGCACCAGCCCTCTAATGCCAGGAACGCTCAAACAGCCTTCCCAATCTTTCACCACCTCGCTAGAATGACTCACCCAGCGTGGGTTGATCATGACGATCGGCTCCATCTCTGGCGCGTTGGGATAGCGGGGATTAGGGTGCGATGCCACAATTAGCAATCGGTAAGCCTCAGCGACTTGAGGCGCAGCGATCCCGACTCCGTTCGATCGCATCAGCGTTTCCATCAGGCGATCGATCAAAGTTTGTGTCCAGTCTGCTTGAATGTTGTAGATGGGCTGGGCGATCTGGCGTAACGCTGGATCACCTAGCTGCGAAATAGTCAGAACTTCTGGCATCTCGATCCTCCCTGCCGAAAAAGTGAAGGTCTTCCTTTGACTTTAGCGAATTAACGGTTCAAAATTGGTATCTCGCGATTCAGAGATTTGTGACTTAGAGACTTGCTAACTTATGAAGCTTAGATGCAACCCGCAACCTCAGTGATTCAACCCAGCTTAAGTGCGATCGTTCTGGCAGGCGGGCTTAGCACACGCATGGGACGGGACAAAGCCCTGATTCAGGTGGATGGAATGCCGCTGCTGCAACGAACCTGTCAGATTGCCCTACGCTGTACCGATCGCGTCTCTGTTGTAACTCCCTGGATCGATCGATATCAGGCGATCGTTGATCCGAGAGTGCAATGGATTGCCGAAATCCCTGAACCGGGCGCAAGCAACTCTCAAACGCCGCTCAAAGGATTTTTCCAGGGATTGTCACAGATCCAAACCGAGTGGGTTTTACTGCTTGCTTGCGATTTACCCCGCCTACGAGCCGATATTTTACAGAACTGGATGCAGCAAGAGGTGACGCAAGCATCCGGGGCGATCGCGCTACTGCCGCGCAATCCAGAAGGCTGGTGGGAACCCCTCTGCGGCTTTTATCATCGGCTTTGTTTGCCAGAGCTGCACAGCTTTGTTGAAGCAGGGGGGCGATCGTTTCTGCATTGGCTAGAGGGGCAATCTGTTAAAGCCCTGCCGCTGAGCGATCCGACTGTTTTATTCAACTGCAACACGCCGGACGATCTCCAGCAATTAGGATCTAGAACGCCTGACAACCGTAACGAAGAAACATGACTTTACTCAAGGATTTTTCTGTCTCTGCGATCGTCGCGGGCTTTGTTACCGTGCTGGTTGGGTTTACCAGTTCCGCCGTCCTTGTTTTCCAAGCGGCTCAAGCGCTCGATGCCTCGCCTGCTGAAATCGGCTCCTGGATGGGGGCTTTGGGATTAGGGATGGGAATCACCTGCATCGGTTTTTCGTTGCAATATCGGATACCGATCGTCACCGCTTGGTCTACGCCTGGAGCGGCGATGTTGATTACCGCTGCGGCTGGAGTGTCGATGGCAGAAGCGATCGGCGCGTTCATGATCTCAGGCGGGTTGATTACGATCTGCGGCTTTAGCGGCGGCTTTGAACGGATGATCAACCGAATTCCGCTCTCGATCGCCTCTGGAATGTTGGCTGGCGTGCTGTTGCGGTTTGGGCTGGATGTCTTTGTTGCTATGCAGACGCAATTCAGCATGATCTTCGCCATGTTCTGCGCGTATTTGATCACGCGCCGCGTTCTGCCGCGCTATGCCGTAATTGCCGCCTTGGGACTGGGCATTGCGATCGCAGGCATCCAGGGATTGCTGCATGTTGAAACCGTTCATTTGCAATGGGCAAGACCGATTTTGACAGTGCCGCGATTTTCGTTTCGGGCTTTGATTGGGGTGGCTTTGCCGTTGTTTGCCGTCACCATGGCATCCCAAAACGTGCCGGGAGTCGCCGTCATCCGCGCCTCTGGCTACTCAGTGCCGATCTCGCCGCTGATCGGTTGAACCGGGTTTGTCACAGTGTTGCTGGCTCCGTTCGGTGCATTTGCCCTAAATTTGGCAGCAATTACTGCTGCGATTTGCATGGGGCAAGAAGCCCACGAAGATTCGACCAAGCGATATGTGGCAGCCGTAGCGGCAGGTGGTTTCTATCTCCTCGTTGGGCTATTCGGTGCAACGATCGCGGAAGTCTTTGCGGTGTTTCCCAAAGAGCTAGTGTTGGCGATCGCTGGGTTGGCGCTTTTAGGCACGATCGGCAATGGATTAGCGATCGCGCTCACCCATGATCAGGAGTACGAACCTGC
>JBBSFA010000043.1:0-9695 GCA_038239185.1 Elainellales cyanobacterium
AACATCCTGATAGAACCGTCCGCCGCGCTCAGATGGCAGGTTCCGCAGCCCAAAGGTTTGAATGATTCCGGCGGGGCGCAGCTCAAAGTGCTGCTTGACGAGATCCAGGAGGCGATCGTCGTCAATTTTGCCTGTGCCGAAGGTTTCAACCAGGATGCTGACCGGACGCGCTACGCCGATCGCGTAGCTGAGCTGCACTTCGCATTTGTCTGCCAAGCCAGCCGCCACGATGTTTTTCGCGACATAGCGGCAAGCATAAGCCGCGCTGCGATCGACCTTGGTGGGATCTTTGCCGGAGAAAGCACCGCCGCCGTGGCGAGAGTAGCCGCCGTAGGTATCGACGATGATTTTGCGACCCGTCAGACCGGAATCGCCTTGAGGACCGCCAATCACGAACTTGCCAGTCGGGTTGACTAGGAAGCGAGTTTGGGAGTCAGGCTTGATCGCCATGTCTGCAAAGATTGGCGTGATCACCAATGCCCACAGATCTGCTTTAATCTTGGTCTGTACGGCAACGGTGTCGGTGATCTCTCCGATCGCGGCGGTGTGCTGGGTCGAAACCAAAATCGTGTCAATCCCAACGGGCTTGCCGTCTTCGTAGGTGACCGTCACCTGCGTTTTGCCATCCGGGCGCAAATAAGGCAGTTGCCCCGTTTTGCGGACGGCTGCTAGCTTGCGCGAGATTCGGTGAGCCAGTGAAATTGGCAGCGGCATCAGTTCTGGGGTTTCGTTGCAGGCAAAACCAAACATTAAGCCTTGGTCGCCTGCGCCGATCGCATCCAGTTCTTCATCGCTGGCTAGCTCACGCGTTTCTTGCGCTTTGTCTACGCCTTGAGCAATGTCAGGCGATTGCTCATCGATCGCGAGCAGCACCGAGCAACTGTTGGCAGAAAAGCCATTTTCAGAGTCGGTATAGCCAATTTCAGCGATCTTTTTCCGCACCAGATCCACAAAATTGACGTGAGCAGAGGTGGTGATTTCACCCGTAACCAGCACCAGACCCGTGTTGACGACAACTTCAGCCGCAACGCGACTGGTCGGATCAAGTGCCAAAAGCGTATCGAGAATCGTGTCTGAAATCTGATCGCAGATTTTGTCTGGATGTCCTTCAGTCACCGATTCGGAGGTAAAGAAATAACGACGAGACAAGGAAATAACCTCGCTTATTCTAAACGGCTGGAAATCACTTCTTGCAACCTATTTCTGGTGGACAGAAATTGTCCCTTTGAGCGGGACGGAACCCGATCGCAAGAAGAAGGCTAGGGATAGCCCATTTAGCTTTGGAGAATATCACACTTCCCTTTTCTTTAGGTGAACTTCACCAGTCTCCTAATGAAAGGGGTGATAAACATGAAGCTTGTTTTAGCTTACAACTTGGCTCAGCTTACGACTTGGATGTCTGAAAGTGTTCCGACCACAGTCGCAGCTCGTTTCAAACTTTGTAGCCAACTTTGAGACGATCGCTTCCAGCCGCCGCTGACCCCAATACAGCCCGCTGCACCAAGCTGGGTTGCTACCTGAACATCGCTTAGCGCATCGCCTACCACTAAGACGCGATCGGCTGACACCCCCAACTTTTCCAGCAGCACTCGGAGTAAATCCGGATCGGATTTGCTGAGGTAGCCATCCACGCCCAAGCCGACTGAAACATAAGCCCCTAGCTGATGGTGGTCAATAAATTCCTGTACGCCTGCCGTGATATCTGAGGAAAGCAGAGCCACTTTAAGATTGGTTTGCGAGAGCGTTTGCAGTAGCTCGATCGCGCCTGAGATCAGCGGGGTTTGCGGCGCTTTGGGGTGCATAAATTGGTCAGCCTCGGTAAAGGCAGCTTGGACAAGCTGTAAGGCTTCGATCCAGCCTCGCCCGGTTTCTGCAACATAGGCGGCTGCCGCGATTTGGTTCTCTTGGCGGGAACCCACTGCCATTAGCCCATCGGCAACTAAGGTGTCTCCTTCGACTCCGAAAGCCAAATTGAGTGGCTCTTGGACTCCTGGAATTTGGGCATCAATCAGGCGCGATCGCCGCAGAGCCAAACTCCGCAAATAATCTTCTGAGGCGGCTAATGTGCCATCCTTATCAAAAATAACGGCTTCGATCGGGGAGAAACTTGCACCCGCGCAGCGAATTGTGACCACTTGGCTTGACCTCTGGTTATTTTGCAGCAAAAAGGAGGGTGACCCCTCCTGGTTACTAAGTTAAGTTATTAACTTAAGCTGCTTTGGGCTTAAAAGCGATCGGCAGCTTAAACTTCAACTTCCTCTTCTTCTTCCGTTGCGGGTGGCAGATCCTCAAGGACGATCACTTCTTCCTCAACGACCGCTGCTTGCTTCGGCTGAGACTGTTGCAGCATCCGCTCGCGGTATTTCTCCGCCATCTCTTCCGCCTTGTCGTAGACTACCTGCGGGTTTTTCACCATGTCGCCGGGTTCTGGCTCCAGTTGCTTGGTAGACAAGGAGATCCGACCGCGCTCGGCATCCAGATCGATAATCATCACCTTCACTTCATCATTGACGTTGAAGACGCTGTGTGGCGTATCGATGTGATCGTGAGAGATTTCAGAGATGTGCAGCAAGCCGCTGACACCGCCGATATCAATGAACGCGCCATAGGGCTTCAGACCGCGAACGGTTCCGATTACCACTTCGCCCACTTCCAAGCGGTTCATCTTACGCTCAACCAGCGCACGACGATGACT
This sequence comes from Elainellales cyanobacterium, assembly GCA_038239185.1. GTDB lineage: Bacteria > Cyanobacteriota > Cyanobacteriia > Elainellales > Elainellaceae > FACHB-886. The sequence goes on from JBBSFA010000043.1 coordinate 2,696, forward strand.
TAGCACTAAACGGTTGCGATCTTCGTCCACTTCCAGGAATTTTAGCGGCAACTCTTCGCCCACCAAATCTTCTTTCGGCTTGCGGGTGCTGATGTGGGAACCCGGAATGAAGCCGCGCAGCCCCTCGATCCGCACCAAAGCACCCCCGCGATTGGTTGCGAAGACGGCGGAGCGGACAGTGGCATCCTCTGCCTGCAACTGTCTCACCCGTTCCCAAGCGCGCATGTATTCGATTCGCCGAATCGAAAGTGTGAGCTGCCCGTCTTCATTTTCATCGGTGAGGATGAAAAATTCGCGGGTTTCATTGGATTGCAGCACCTCTTCAGGCGTGTCTATCCGGTTGATAGACATTTCTTGAATGGGGATATAGGCGGCTGTTTTGGCACCAATGTCAATCAGTGCCCCCCTCGGCTCGATGCTGAATACTGTCCCAGCCACGATATCCCCAGGACTAAAGTGGTAGTCGTACTTGTCGAGGAGAGCGGCAAAATCTTCGTGAGTGAAACCAATGTCTATAGTTTGCTGATTGACCATGCGATAGTTTTCCTGGTGGTGATCTCCGTTGAGTGATAGTGCTGTTTATCGTGCGCGATCTTTTCTGGCTTTTGAATCCTGAGCTAAACCCATGACCAATCAGCTATCAAAACGGCTCCGGTAAATCCGGGTGCTAAATTTTTTCAGACCCTAGGAGAACCATGATAGCCTAATTCCGTTCGCAATCAAATCCCCTTTGATAACATTCGTTATCTATCAGGCTGCGCTAAAGGAATCGATCGCCACTTAACCTTGCCCTTTACACAATTTTGCTGGCTGCTAAAGCTTTATCGAGAGGATGAAGTCACCATCCGATCGCGATCTTCGATCGCCGCCTCGTCTGTCACTTCATCCTCTGAGTCTTCTGATTCGTCATCTGATGCGACCTCTGAATCGTCTAGCTGATCAGCCGACTCTTTGAGGTGGTTCAAAGTTTCTACAAAATCTCGAATTCCCCGGAATTGCTTGTAAACAGAGGCAAACCGAATGTAGGCAACTTCGTTGAGTCGGCGGAGATGCCTCAGCACCAGTTCGCCAATCTCACTGCTGTGAACTTCTCGCACCGCTCTTTGCTGGAGTTCCGTCTCGATCTCGTCCACCATGTTTTCCAGCCGGACGGTGGAAATTCCCGTTTTTTCGCAGGCGCGGACGATGCCCCGCAGTACCTTCGATCGATCGAACGATTCGCGATCGCCGCTTTGTTTAATCACGACGATCGGCACAAATTCAATCCGTTCGTAGGTCGTAAAGCGATGATTGCACTGCAAACACTCTCTGCGCCGCCGAACGCTATGACCTGATTCAGCCGAGCGTGACTCCAGTACCCGGTTATCTGGGCATTGACAAACTGGACAGCGCATAAACCACCTTCCCCTCAACTAGACAGGCTCAAGAAATGCCGCGTTTCCTCACGATCGATGCTGCACCTCAGCGCTTCGTGAGCGTAACCCCTCTTTGCCATCATAACTGCAATTGCTGCTAGCGGATATAGCAGCAAAAGCCTGAGAAAACCGAACGGATGAACTATCTGGAACCTTCCAAACGCTCACGGGCGGCAAACTCAGGCTTTTTGCTTGGGCTATTCAATTGTCGAACAAATGCCTAGCCTTTTGTGATGCCTAGTCTTTTGTGATGCGGGGTGGTTCGCGGAAGGCGATCGCAAAGAACAAGACGGAAATTCCTAGAGCCAAAACCAGAATGTACGCAACGCTTTCCATGATGAAAATCCTTGAAAATGAGCGACTCGATCGGATTGTACGCAGCCTGTAAAAAGATGGGAAGGATCGATCGATAAAGCTCGATCGATCCCCTACCAACCGATCGCAGCTACACCTGTTGCTTGCGTCGAGTTGACTTGTCACCCAGCTTCTGGAAGAAACCCCACTCAACCTGCTCTTCAGACAGATCAGGGTCAATCCCAGCAAAGACATCGCGGAACAAAGTCCGAGAGCCGTGCCAGATGTGACCAAAGAAGAACAGTAGCGCAAAGCAAGCGTGACCGTAGGTAAACCAGCCGCGAGGGCTGCTGCGGAACACACCGTCTGAGTTCAACGTTTCAGTGTCAAACTCAAACGCTTCACCGAGCTGAGCTTTACGAGCGTAGCGCTTCACGATCGCCGCATCCTTGAAGACTTGACCATCTAGAGCACCGCCGTAGAAGCTAGCGGTAACGCCAGCTTGCTCAAAGCTGTACTTAGACTCTGCCCGACGGAAGGGGATATCAGCCCGAATCACGCCATCTGCATCGGTCAGCACAACCGGGAAGGTTTCAAAGAAATTAGGCATCCGGCGGACAGTCAGTTCGCGTCCTTCAGCATCTGTGAAGACCGCATGACCATCCCATCCTTCGGCAATCCCGTCACCTTTGACCATTGGTCCGGTGCGGAACAGACCGCCCTTTGCGGGGTTGTTGCCGATGTAGTCGTAGAATGCCAGCTTTTCAGGAATAGTAGACCAGGCTTCCGATAAGGTTGCACCGTCTGCGAGGTTTGCCTGAACGCGGCGATCGATTTCCTGCTTGTAGTAATTGCCATCCCACTGATAGCGGGTTGGCCCAAACAGTTCAACCGGGGTGGCAGCACTGCCATACCACATCGTTCCTGCCACCACGAAAGCGGCAAAAAAGACGGCGGCAATACTGCTAGACAGCACGGTTTCAATATTCCCCATCCGCAGAGCGCGATAGAGCCGCTCCGGTGGACGTACCGTTAGGTGGAATAAGCCCGCAATGATGCCCACAACCCCGGCTGCAATATGGTGAGCCACAATGCCGCCTGGATTGAATGGATCAAATCCTTCTGGACCCCAGGCAGGTGCGACAGGCTGCACATGACCCGTCAGACCATAGGCATCGGAGACCCACATGCCGGGTCCGAAGACCCCAGTGAGATGGAATGCCCCGAAGCCAAAGCAAAGTAAACCAGACAAAAATAAATGGATGCCGAACATTTTGGGCAAGTCTAAAGCAGGCTCACCCGTGCGAGGATCTCTGAACAGTTCTAGATCCCAATAAACCCAGTGCCAGACGGCAGCTAGGAACAGTAGACCGGACAAAATGATGTGAGCTGCTGCAACGCCCTCGAACGACCAGAAACCAGGGTTGACCCCTGTTTCACCCGTGACGCTCCAGCCGCCCCAGGAGCCAGTGACTCCGAGGCGAGACATGAAGGGTAGGACAAACATGCCCTGCCGCCACATGGGGTTTAGCACTGCATCGCCGGGATCAAAAGTAGCTAGCTCGTAGAGTGCCATTGAGCCAGCCCAGCCTGCCACTAGGGCAGTGTGCATCAAATGTACGGCAATCAGCCGTCCGGGATCATTTAGGACAACTGTGTGTACGCGATACCAGGGTAGTCCCATCGACTACGCTCCTCCTATATCTAGTTTCAACGCTTCTTTTCAGCCTTTTTATAAAGGTGTCTGATATTGGTTAGCCTACCAGATTCAGAGACACCGAATCTTGGCACTCTCCCCAATTTGAGGGAGATTCTTGGCTATTCGCACAAGCTTGACCTCAGATGTGTCCCACCCTAGATTTAAACGATCGCCCCTTCAAGCTGCTCAAGCGAGTCATCCCCAAAAATGCGGAACACTCAATCTTGCACAGTTTGACGATAAGCTAGTAAAAATGAAAGTGTATAAAGAAGTGTAACTAGTGTGAGAGGCGATTGCAAGCACTATGCAGACTGGCGCTAAGAATGAACTCCATCAGGAGCTTGAACCACCCATCGGGCAAAACCATGAACCCGTAGCCGAGCAAGCCGCAGCCCAAGTTTCGCAGCCCACAACTGAGCCGATCGCAGAGGTAAAACCGAATCTGATGCCCAGTATTAAGTTTGTTAAAGAAGACAAAACCGTTTTTGCCACGGATGGCGCAAATCTGCGGCTCAGGGCATTGGAGAGCGGCATCGATCTCTACACCTTTTCCGGCAAGATGATGAACTGCGGCGGCTATGGGCAGTGCGGCACCTGCATTGTCGAGGTGACGGAAGGCATGGAGAATCTGTCGCCCCGGACTGAAGTGGAAGACCGCAAGCTTCGCAAGCGATCGGCAAACTGTCGGCTTGCCTGCCAGACTTTGGTGCAGGGTGATGCGAGTGTGGTCACGAAGCCCAGCAAATAAGCCCAGTAAATAAGTTTAGTGAGGCAGCTTACCTCGTTTTGAGCAGCTAGCGTTGTATCCTAAAGCTATAGTCTGTTTTGATTAAAGCTGAAATTATCCGAGGCTGGGTCTAATGCAAGTTAATGATCTGGGATTTGTTGCCACTATTCTGTTCGTCATGGTTCCCGCTTTATTTCTGGTAATCTTGTACATTCAGACCGCAAGCAAAGAAGGAAACAAGTCATAGTCTCTAAGTCGATCGGCTGTACCGAAGGTCGGCTGTGCTGAATGGCTGTAAAGCGTCAGGTTAACTTCCTGGCGCTTTTTGCTTGAGGAAATACTGATTTCGGAAGCGATCGCTACATCCAAGCCGCTGTAGCAGCTTTGGTAAATGTTTCCGCCGAACCAAGCTTGCCAAGCCCTTGAGCGCCTTGGCTTGTTCTGGTCTGCTGGGTTGGGCGCGGACTTGCTCAAGCTGCCTTTGATAGGTTGCTTTTTCGTCAGTGGTCAATGAAGGGTCGTATTCAAAATAGTTTTCCAAGTAGTCCAATCCAGGCGCGATCGGCTGGTTTGTTTGGCTGAGATCGGCGGTGAAGTCAGTCCAAAAAGCAGCCGCTCGACCGATCTGTCTGGCGGCAATCAGCTTGTATATTCGCTTGATGAAAAATTCGTAGAGTGCTTTGATATCTACGCCAAAGAAACCAGTATCCACATAGGCATTGACTAAGGCTGTGAAGACTAAGCCAAAGGTGATGGACTGGGTGAATAACCCCATATTGATCTCTGGCTTCGTGGAAAAGGAGTACAGCACCCAGACCAAAACCGCAGGTAGCGCTAGATTGATAATCAGCCACAGCCAGAAGGCAAAGCTGATGTAGGGATTGAAGAAAACGAGATAGCGACATTCTTTGGAGAGTTTCTCGAAGGCGATCGGCAGACTGAAACATCCTGATATCAACGCTACTCCAATCCAAGCTCTCCACTCTTGAAGCAGACTGATCACACCTTGACTCCAGACTGGCTTGGTGTAATCAGCGGATGCAGGAAGAAGTAGCCTTTTGCCGTCAGCGTTAGATAGGTGTTCTCGTCAATGGCTTGTTTGCTGTGCCGATCGCGCCTGGGAAACAGTACCGCCCAGAAGTTGGAGTTGGGGCGATCGACATATCCTGCCTTCCACAGAGATTGGACGATCGCCTGGGTTTCTTCTAACGGTTTCTCAATCACGAAAGCCAGGTCTTGGGGTGTTAATAGGCGATCGTCTAGGACGGTTAGGACAGCTTTGGTTTGGGCTTCTTTTTTGTCGATCGCGCTTTGCAGGGAGGCTAGAAAGATTTGTGTGTCAGCAGAGAGCTTGGAAAATTGTGCTCTACTCTGCTTCAAGACTTTTCGAGCAGCATCTAATAAATCATCTGCCCTGAGCAGCGGAATCACGATCTGCTGCCAGGATTCTATGCCTGTGCCGTATGTCAGAGACTTGGTGCGTTCTTGGGCATGGGACTGTTTTTCTAGCTCGTCGTAAACCTGATCAAACTGCTGTTTGAGCTGCGGATCGTGGTTGAGGTAGTCTAAGATTTCCGTTTGGGCTTTGTCGGTGGCGATCGAGCTGCCAATCTGCTGTAACTGTCGCAATCTTTCGGGCGGCAGTGCATCGAGTTGAAGCAGTGCCACGGTGAAAGCTTGGGGAATGAGGGGATCGGAGTAGCTCATGGGTTTGCTCTGCCCAAATTGACTTTGCCTGAATTGACTTTACCCGAAAGCGTGAAAGCTGCCCAATAGTATGGATCTTGATAACTCATTGTATCTGGATTGGCTTGGAGATTCCGAATACGGCTGAGTAGGGCGTTGTGTAGCGATCGATCGGCTGCAACTTGGGGCAGTATTGCCTCTAGCCAGTGGGCGAGTTTGGCGTTTGTGATGGTCTGTAGCCAGGTTTGGGTTTGTCGGAGCGCGGTGGCGGGGGGAATGCCTGCCAGCAACTGTTGATAAAAGTAAATCATGAAACAGGCGGCAGAACGAGCTTCTACGTTCCAGAGGGTGCTGATTACGTGGGCGGTTCCGGCACGCAGGAAGGCGCTGACTAAGCCGACGTACTCGGTGTCGATCGCCTGCTGGTTGGTGAGCGCGGTTTCGCAGGCGGCGATGCTGGCGAGGTAGCAGGTTTGCAGGGGCAGGGCGCTGATTTCTTTGGCGGTGAGTTGGGTTTCGTTTGCTAAGCCGATCGCGGAGTTTTGGGGTTGGCGATCGTTGTGTTCGCCGTGTCCGGTGAAGTGGAAGAGGTCGTAGCCTTGGCTGAGGGCGGTTGTGACGGCGGTGGGGGTGGCTGCTTCTGGGGCGATCGCTCTGACGTTTGTGAACATCTGCTGGATCACTGCGGATTCGATGCGGGCATAGAGCATTTCTGCTTGTCCGCTGGGGTCTTCGACACTGAGTAGGGTGGCGGTTGGGAGATTGGGGGTCGATCGATTTTGAAGGGATAGACCGATTTGGGCGCTGGGGAGATAGGTGCAGGTGAAGGAGTTGGAGAAGAGGGCGTGGAGGGGGAAGCGGTGTAGATCGCGGTGGGGGATCAGGATTAGGTGGGTGATGCCGGAGAGTTGCTGTTCTAGGGCGGAGAGGTTGAGGATCTGCCGGAGCTGGTTGAGCCGATCGCTTAAGGTGTTGCGCCAGGGATGGTTGGCTTTGTCGGCTGAGTTTTCTTTTTTGGGGCGATAGTCTTGGTACTGTTTGTCCCAGTCTTTTTTCCATGCCTCGAAGTCTCGGTGGCGGTTGAGGAGGGTGGCTCGATCGCAATCCAACACTTGGGGCTCAGATTCAGTGGGGAGCAGTAGGAAAGTGGTGAGGGCATCAGGGCTGAGATGCCAGTAG
>JBBSFA010000044.1:0-9687 GCA_038239185.1 Elainellales cyanobacterium
ATCGCCGTTTTGCTGCAAGAAGAGGGCATCCCACTCGACTGCAACCGCGCCGCTGAAAAGCTGTTCAACGCGCCACGGCAACTGCTGCTAAAGACTCACCCTAAAGATCTTTCGCCGCCGACCCAACCGAACGGACAAGCTTCCAGCGTTCTTGCCAAACAGCATATCGCACTTGCCTATGAGCAAGGCAATCACCGCTTCGAGTGGGTGCATCGCCGCATCGATGGCACTGATTTTCCAGCAGAAGTTCACCTGACCGTTTTTGAAGTTGAGGGGCGCAAACTCGTTCAGGGTGTGGTACAAGACCTGACTGAACGCAAGCAAGCTGAAGCCTGTCTACAACGCCGATCGCAGGAAGACAGCCTGCTCAGCGGCATTTCTCGCCAGTTCATCGATCGCGCCGAAACCGCGATTGATTTTGCGCTAGAGGCGATCGCTCAGTTTATCCAGGTTGAGCGTATTTGCCTTTTCGAGCGGACTGAACAGCTATTTTGTGTGTCTGATCAGTGGTACGATTCCAGCCTCCAACCAGTCCTTCCGTTCAAAGTCGCGACTGAAGATTTTCCTTGGTTTTTCGATCAAATCCTTGACAATATCACTGTCCAAATTCCTTGCGTTGCAGAACTACCGCCTGAAGCGAATGCTGAGAAAGCCAACTTTCAAAGCTTTCAGCTTCGATCAGTAGTTTGTGTGCCGATGGTTCATGCCGGCAAAGTTGTAGGTTATTTGTGTGCTGCTGTGATTCACACGGTTCGCAATTGGACTCAGGAAGATGTGAGTTTGCTGCAACGAGTTGGAGAATTAATTGCGATCGGGAAAGCCCGCCATCAAGCAGAAGAAAAGTTTATCAAAGCCTTTCGCGCTAGCCCCAGCCCGATCGCGATTACCACCCTTTCTGAAAGCCGATTTGTCGATGTCAACAGCAGCTTTCTGAGAATGAGCGGCTACAGCTTGGAAGAAGTGATTGATCACACTGCTGCTGAACTTAACATGCGAATCGATCCAGATGCCTACTACCGCACTTTGAGACAAGCGCTTGATACCGGATCAGTGCAAAATCATGAGCTAGAATTTCGCACTAAGTCAGGTGCAGTTAAAACCGTTTTACTGTCGATTGAACTCATCGATCTGTCCGGTCAGCAGTGTATCCTCAATATTGTCAATGACATCACCGAACGTAAACGATTAGAAAATGAGCTGATCTCCCTGGTGAGTCATGAACTGCGAACTCCAATGACCTCATTGCTAGGAGCCTTAGATCTACTGGGTTCAGGACAGCTAGGCACGCTGACCCCGCAAGGACAGCAGGTATTGTCGATCGCCACCAAAAACACCGAACGTCTAACTCGTTTAGTCAACGATATTCTTGATCTAGAACGAATGCGATCGGGCAAAATCGCCATGCAAAAGGTGACTTGCAATATCGCAGATCTGATCACCCAGGCGACCCAAACCATGCAGCCCATGGCAGACAAAGCCGAAGTGATGCTGATTCCTGAACCGATCGCCGTTACCTGTTTTGTTGATATCGATCGCCTCTTGCAAACGCTGACCAATTTACTCAGCAACGCGATCAAATTTTCGTCGCCGCACGGGAAAATCTGGATCAGCGCCAAACTTGAGCCAGAGAATCTCCTGCATCTCGCGATCCAAGATCAGGGACGCGGCATTCCGCCAGATAAGCTTCAGGTGATCTTCGATCGCTTTCAACAAGTAGATGCTTCTGATTCGCGACAAAAAGGCGGAACAGGATTGGGCTTAGCGATCTGCCGCAACATCGTTGAACAGCATGACGGCAAAATCTGGGTTGAAAGCAGCTTAGGAGTGGGCAGTACGTTTCATGTCACACTGCCGATTGCCAGCGGGGCAGCTTCTCTAGATCTTCCCGATCGGGGTTTAGTCTGATGGCTTGGAGGATAGAATTCAGGTCATAGGAGACGCACCATGAGTAAACGAATTTTGATTGTAGATGACGAAGAGGATGTACGGGCAATCACCAAGATGGGCTTAGAGATGGGCGCAGGCTGGACGGTGTTCACTGCCAGTTCGGGAAAAGAGGCGATCGCGATTGCCGAGATGCAGCAGCCGGATGTAATTTTGCTCGATGTGATGATGCCCGATATGGACGGATATAAAACGCTGCAACAGTTGAAGGGCAGTCCGCTAACTCAAGCAATTCCGGTGATCCTAGCCACCGCCAAGGCGCAGCCATCGGAAGCTGGCGAAGGTCTAGCACTAGGGGCGGCGGCCGTCTTTGCCAAGCCCTATCGTCCGCTCAAGCTAGCAGAACAGATTGTTGCAGCGATCGCTCAACAACTCAAATAATCCAACTATTACAACGGATTATGATAGTCAGAATTGTGATAGCCGGATAAAGCGTTTACTGTGTAACTTTTCTAGCTTGAGCAAGCTGAGCATACCGTTCGATATAAAATTCCTGGGATTTGGCGATTGAGCGCACCGATTCACGGTTTGCTACTGTTTCCCACCATTTTCGCAATCGATCGAGTCCAATGGGTAGCTGGAATCCTAGAAAATGCTCCAAGACATTGAATTGCTCAAACCAAGGATAGTAGGTTAAATCGACCAGACTTAGCTCTTTGCCTAGCCAGTACGAACCCTCTTCTGACATTGCCTCACGTTCAATAAATAGCAAGTGCTCAGTCAGCTCTTGTAACACCGTTGCCTGAGGTTGCGACCCTCGATCGTGCAACAATTTACCGGAAGCGGCGAACAATCGGGTATCAGCAAAACTGATCCAAATCCGCGCTTGGGCACGCCGAATTTGCTCTTTGGGAAATAAGGGCGGGTCTGGGAAGGTTTCCTCTAGATATTCATTAATGATGGTAGACTCCCAGACTCGGTTATTTCCATGCTTCAGGACGGGCACTTTGCCATAAGGAGAAATATCCCTGAAGTTTTTGGGCTTGTTTTGCAAGTCGATTTCGATCAGCTTAAAAGGAATTCCTTTTTCTATCAAAGTTAAGCGCGATCGCTGAGCATATGGACAAAGCGCAGCACTATAAATTTCGATTTCAGTCATCAGAAAGCTCCTTTCTGGCTTTGAGAATTCCAGAGGTGAGGCGGCAGCGATCGAGTGTGGACAAGTTGTCCACTGGTGAGATACTCCAGTTCCTCAGGGTTCGATCGGCGCTCTAGAAACTGGTTGCGATGAGGATGACGACCGAATTTGGCTATCACGCCGCTGTGGCAGCGTTTAGCCTTGCTTGCAGGGTATCTGGGTTTACAGTATCAAGATATTCTTTCATTAAGATTGGCGGTAATAGTTCAATCAAGACTTCGTTTTCAATCCAGAATTCAATCAAGTCAAAGAACTCTCCCCGGCGGCAACGAATAGCTCGCCACCCTTCCCGATTGGCGATCGCATAAATTTGCGCTTCGCTGATCGGCACTGCAATGTTTACGTGAGTGGCAGTATAACCAGCCTTATCAGAGTCAGAGAATTGCATAGGTTCTTGGTCTGAACCTGGTTTGAGAACCATACCCCTTGGCAAAAACTCAAGGGCGGTGCCGTATGAATCTAGGGCAAGCGCAATATAGCTATCAGGATGTGCAGGGAACGGCATTGCCTGTCCTTGCCACAGTTCTGCAACGACTTCAGCGACATGCAGCGGATTGTTGACCGCAAGTGTAATGTGATGAATCATGTGGGAAATTCCTCTAAAATATCGTTAATTTCAGCCTCAACCTGAGCAGCGTGAAGGGACTCAAGAGAACCCATTGCGCTACTCGCATTTTCAAGATAGACAGTTTCGATGCCGATGTCGGTCTGAAAAAGTCAGAGGCTTTCGACATGAGATGATCTGACATTAGATCTGACTTTTTCAGCCAGACAAGCGTGAAAAAATATGATAATTGCTACCTTAGAAGATAAGCTACAGCAGGCGATGCTCACTAGCGATGTTGCTGCGCTGGACCCATTTCTGACTGCTTTTTAAGTTCTCTGGTTAGTCTAAGAATTGCTCTGTAAAACGATTTTTAGACTAACCGTTAGGCGATCGATAGAATAGCGCGATAGCAGCCTAAATTAGCCTATGAGTCTGAGCCAAAGCCGATTCTATAATCTGTTTTAAGAGTTAAGAATTTTTGTAAATCCTGACGAAGGCTCTGCTAAGCTATTGTCAAACTGCTTAGTAAATTGTCCAATCAATCGTAGATGTTTCAATCATCAAGTATTGCTTTAGATACTGTTTCGGAAGTCGTTTGGTTGAATACAAGTCCGAGTTTGAATTGCTTGGTTCAGCCGCTCATCAAGCGGTTGTCACAGCGGATCGCTGTAGTTCAGTGGAATTATTGCCCTGAGCTAGACAAGGCAAGCTCTCTGGAAGATGCGATTCTTCAACTTCATGACTCCCTCAGCCTGCATCGCCACCCGGTCCATCTGGTGGGTCACAGCACAGCAGGGCTGCTCGGATTGCTTTACGCTCGTCAATATTCTGACAGACTGAAATCTTTAACGCTGTTGGCGGTCGGCGCGGATGCCGCGATCGATTGGCAAGCACATTACTACACGCATCGCCCGTTCTTGAGCCGCCAGAAGCTTTTGTCTGCAATGGCATATAATCTCTTTGGGTATCAAGATGAATCAATTCTCCAGTGGCTTACGAACCGTTTGGAGGAAGATTTAGACTGTTCACTCTCGCCCCATTCCCTGTTTCATCAGCTAAAAGTTCCGGTAAGCGGGGTGCTGATGCCGCTGTTGGTCTGCGGTAGCCAGGACGATATTATTGTGGAGCCAGCCGCCTTGCAGGCTTGGAAACCCTGGCTGAAAGAAGACGATCGCCTCTGGACTTGTCCTGAAGGGCAGCACTTTTTCCACTTCTCCCAATCGGAGCGGGTAGCAGAACAGCTACTGAGCTTCTGGGCTTCGCTCGGCAACGATAAGCTGTCGCAGCTCCGGGCAAAACTGATGAAGATGGCGATTTAGCCTAACATCCTCCGATCGGGTACTTGACTGAACTTATCGGCTTTTGTTACGGTTAACGATAAGTTCAGTCTTTCAAAGAATTTTTCTGCCTTATGTCTCGCGCTTCCTGCCGATTTTATTTTTGGTACTTTACGAAGGTTCACCTGGGGTGAGTCCAACTTCGTTTGGAACCTCAAGGTGAACCGCAGAGCTAACTCTGCGGTTTTTGTTTTATCTAGGCTGTGCTTTGCTCCTACTCCCCCTCTGACTCATGATGTCTTACCGCTCTGCCTGGTTTTTTAGCTTCTATTTTTGGCTCAGAACATGCTCTGGGTGAGACGATCGTGCGATCGCTTATCAACCCGGAGCCAACAGGTTCCGGTTTTTTTTGCTTACTTTCTCTTTCATCCCTTATCCCTTCAGGAGACTTCCCGTGCAAAAGGCTAAATTGGCTCTCAAACTCAATGCCGACCACCAAACGATCGTTCAGCTCTCTGAGTCTGTGCAGGTCGGCGGACAGGACTTACTCATCGTCGGTGGTCCCTGTTCTGTAGAAAATATGGCGCAAATGGAGGCGATCGCTAGCCGACTGGCAACAGCTCCGGTTCAAGCACTACGGGGCGGCGTTTACAAACCTCGCACTTCTCCCTATGACTTCCAGGGCATGGGGCTGGAGGGCTTGCAGATTTTGACATCCGTGCGCGATCGCTACGGTCTGCCTGTGATTACAGAAGTGATGGCGATTTCCCAAATTGCGGAGATTACCGCTCATGCGGATGTGCTGCAAGTCGGTAGCCGCAACATGCAAAATTTCGACCTGCTGAAAGCTTTGGGACAAACGCAGAAGCCCATTTTGCTGAAGCGAGGACTGGCTGCCACGATCGAAGAGCTAGTTATGGCAGCCGAGTACATCTTGGCGCATGGCAATCCCAATGTTGTCCTCTGTGAACGCGGTATTCGCAGCTTCGATTCCTACACGCGGAATGTGCTGGATTTGGGCGCAGTAGTTGCCCTCAAGCAAATTACCCACCTGCCGATCGTCGTTGATCCCAGTCACGCCACGGGCAAGCGGGAGTTAGTCGCAGATTTGGCAAGAGCCGCGATCGCCTGCGGTGCAGACGGGATTATGGTGGAATGTCATCCAGAGCCAGAGAAATCTGTCTCCGATGCGCGGCAAACAATTTCACTGGAAGCGATGGTCAATTTGGTGCGGAGCTTGCAGCCGATCGCCGCTGCGGTAGGCAGGACAATGCCCACAGGAGCCGGGAGTTTACCCCGGCTTTCTCTTGTTTAGGCTGGGTGTTAGAGAGAACGCATCAACTGCCGAATATCGGCATTGCCGCCGCTCAGGATCACGCCTACGCGCTGAGCTGGAGCTTGAACAATTCCCTCCAGCAAAGCCGTAGCCGCCAGCGCTCCGGTTGGCTCTATGATCAGCTTCATCCGCTCCCATAGGAAAAACATGGTTCGCAGCAATGCCTGATCGGAAACAGTCTGCATCGCATCGACGTACTGCTGGATGATTGGAAACGTCAGGTTACCGGGGCGCGGCGTTCTGGCTCCATCTGCGATCGTGTCTGGATTCTCGACGGTTTGAATCGTGCCCGTTTGAAACGATCGCGTCATGTCGTCTCCCTGTTCTGGCTCAACGCCAATTACCCGACAGTTCGGCGCAAGCGTTTTGGTGGCGATCGCGCAGCCCGACAGCAAGCCGCCACCGCCACAGCAAACTAGCAGCAGATCCAACTCGCCTACTTCTTCCAATAGCTCTTTTGCTACTGTGCCCTGTCCAGCAATCACATCCGGGTAGTCGAACGGCGGAATGATAACTGCACCTCGCGTTTGAGCGACTTGCTTACAGATCAGCTCTCGCTCATCAGCGGCGCGATCGTACAAAATGATCTCAGCGCCATAGCCGCGAGTCGCATCTTGCTTCACGGTTGGGGCATCTTGCGGCATGACGATCGCCGTGGGAATTCCGAGCAACTGACCCGCCAAGGCGATCGCTTGGGCGTGATTGCCCGAAGAGTAGCTCACCACGCCCCGCTGTTTTTGAGCTTCCGAGAGATGAGAAAGGGCGCTGTAGGCTCCCCGAAATTTGAATGATCCCGTGCGCTGGAAGTTTTCGCACTTGAAGAAGACTTGGCTTTGGGTGCGATCGTTTACCGTGCGAGAAGTCATGACTGGGGTGCGGTTTGCCTGTCCAGCCAAACGGGCTGCTGCCGCCTCTATATCTGTGTAAGCTACCGATAAAGCTGGAGTAGATTCAGGAATAACAGGCATGACAGATGTTGTATAGATCACCACAGAGACATCAGCACAAACAACGTATGGTAATGAATCCGCGCTTTCGGCAAATTTTTCTAGCGCTTTTCTTGCTCTATTTGCTCTATCTAGTCAAATCTGCGCTGGGAATCAACATTTCCGATCGCTATAGCGCTTGGGGCTTCCTAAAATTTCCCATCCAGCCCATTCTGAATAGCCATCACGGCTAGTTAGATCACTCCCGTCTCAATTTGGCTAAGTGGCACAAAGCATTCCTTGGGCAGCAGAACCGGCTTTTGTCCAAAAATTAGCTTGCCGCGATGGTTGGTGCGATCGATCGCAATGCCGATGGGGCGGCGGGTTTGCTCTGGATGCACCTCATAGTAGGTGCGGTAAATTTGGCGGGCGGCTTGCAGCAGCGATGGATCGAGCAAAGCGGAAAAATCGATCGATTCAGCGTAATGCACCGCTTTTGGCTCAGATTGGGGAGTGTATACCATTCGCGTGTTCCTATGCGTGTAGCTAGACTTTAGACGATTTGTTTTATTGCGGCAAAAAATAAAACAATTTTTACAGGCGTTTCTGATTTGTCCCAGTTTTTATACTGTTTTTCTTAGGCTGGGGTTCCTTTGAAGAAGGAGAGGCTTTGCCAGCTTCAAGACAGCATTCTATATTTTCTGAAACAATCTGGCTGTGATGATACGTCTTGCTAGAGGAGGAAGGCTCTCTTTCTTCACATTCCGTTATGGTTACTACAGATTTTTGCAGATGTGGTAAGGTTTCCTCGCTTCCCTTGATTTGCTTCCCTTGATTTGCCCCCACTGGCAACTTGAATTTTTCTATTCAGAATCGCGATCGCCATGAAACTCTTTCAACTGACTGCCTCTTTGCTCGGAATTATTTTGGTTGGGACGGGAATCGCCGCCGCCCTAACAAATCCTAGTCCTGCCGCTTACCAAGACTACGCAGCTCAGCGCCTCACAGAATATCTGCAAGAAAACGCCTGCGCCAAGGCAGGCATTGCGCTCCAGTCTTCTTGCATCTCTTTGATTAAAGGCAATCGATCGCAGATCCAAAAGCTGATTGCGGAGAATACAGAACGGCAAAACTATGGCGTGCTCAGCATCTATAAAACCGATTTGGCTCCCGGCAAACTCTTTCCTGACTTTGTGGGAAATCTGCTGCCCGCCTATCATTTTGAAACCGCTGCGGTGCTGAACACGTTTAATATCTACAAAGCTGAAAAGCTGGGCGAAGACAAGCAAGGGGGCAACGGAGGATGATAGGTTGGAGGTAAGTTTGCGCGACTCTGCTGGCGATCGCAACTGAAATCTCTATGGATCAGGTCATCTTTCAGGGACACTTGGGCAAGGTTTGGGACAGTCTAACTCAGCCGATTCGGGATTGGCTGCTGGCTCATCCCTATGGCAACTGGCTGTTGACTCATCCGCTCTGGGCGATCGGGCTGGCGTTGATTGCGCTGCTGCTGCTGTCGGGGCTGTTTGGGGCGATCGCTCAACTGACGCAAACGCTGTGGATTATTTTGCTGCGATCGCCCGTGCTGCTGGTCGGTTGGTTGGTTTTCGGCATTGTCCAGCTTGTCAAAATCCCTTTTAGATCGAAGGGAGCGCTACCTGCCGCAGAGACGAAACAGGAGCGTTTAGCTGAGATTCTCGATCGCTTGGAGGCGCTGAAGCGAGAGCAAGATGAGCTGTTGCAGGAAGTCAAGCAGATCTTATCAGTGAAAGAATTTGGTTAGAATGGATGGCATTCATCGCTTCTGCTGCGACTCATGACTGCCTACACGGTAAAACTAGATAGCGTTTTGGAGATGACCGACGAGCAGTTTTATGAGCTGTGTCGATCGAATCCTGAACTCAAGTTTGAGCGAAATCCGAGCGGAGATTTGATTGTCATGTCACCCACGGGCGGCGAAACGGGCAACGACAATGTTGAGATCGCGGCAGATGTAGTGTTTTGGAATCGCCAGACGAAATTAGGCAAAGCCTTCGATTCGTCCACGGGGTTTAAGCTGCCCAGCGGAGCCGATCGCTCTCCTGATGTGGCTTGGGTGCGGCAAGATCGCTGGGAGGCTTTGACTTCAGAGCAGAAGTCAAAATTTCCGCCGCTTTGTCCAGATTTTGTGATTGAGCTGCGATCGCCTAGTGACAATCTGAAAACGCTGCAAGCCAAAATGCAGGAATACATAGAGAACGGTGCTCAGCTTGGCTGGCTAATCAATAGGCTCGATCGACAAGTCGAAGTTTATCGTCCGGGACAGGCGATCGAGGTGTTGCAAGCCCCTAGTCAAATTTCTGCTGATCCAATCCTGCCAGGATTTGTGCTGCGGCTGGAGTGGTTCTGATTTATCGTTTCTGCTGCGACTCATGACTGCCTACACGGTAAAACTAGATAGCGTTTTGGAGATGACCGACGAGCAGTTCTATAAGCTGTGTCGATCGAGTCCTGAACTCAAGTTTGAGCGAAATCCGATC
>JBBSFA010000045.1:0-9663 GCA_038239185.1 Elainellales cyanobacterium
ATCAAATTGCGGTGACAGCAGGCTTAAATTTTGCCCGGGGTCGCGTAGTTGTGATTTTAGATGCCGATTTGCAAGACCCACCCGAATTGATTCCGGCGATGATCGAGCAGTGGAATCAAGGCTACCAGGTGGTCTATGCTCAGCGCACCCAGCGCCAGAAAGAAAACTGGTTCAAACGGCTGACTGCGTATGGGTTTTACCGCGTCTTGCGCCACCTGGCAGATGTAGACATTCCGACCGACACGGGCGATTTTTGCCTGATGGATCGGCGAATTGTCGATTTGCTAAACGCAATGCCAGAACGCAATCGCTATATTCGCGGGCTGAGAGCCTGGGTGGGGTTCCGGCAAACTGCCGTGCCCTATGTGCGCGATCCTCGCTTTGCGGGAGAAGTGAAATATACGTTCACCAAGTCATTGGCTTTAGCGGTCAGCAGTCTCGTCTCGTTTTCGATCGTGCCGCTGCGATTATCCACCTATCTAGGACTGCTAGCCGCTGCGATCGCGCTAATTATGGCGGTTCTGGTGGTTTATTGGCGATTTTTTGCGCCACATTCACCCCTGACAGGCTTTGCTGCGATCGCGATCGCGGTCTTTTTCCTAGGAGCCGTTCAGCTCATCAGCATTGGCATTTTGGGGGAATACATCGGGCGGATCTACGACGAGATCAAAGGCAGACCGCTGTATACGCTCTCGGAAGTGGCAGGATTTCAAGGACGAGAACAGGGGCGATCGGCGCGATTTTCCAATGAAGCCGCACCCATGAGCCAGTCCAGCTTGAAAGACCCAGAAGGTTAGGCTAGCGCTAAGTCTAGCTAGACTCTGGCTTCTAGCGATTTTAGATATTCAGTATTCACGCCGGACTCCCGCACCAGGGAGATTTTGCCAGTGCGAGCGGTTTCGCGAATCCCAAAACGGCTGAGGACTTGCACGATCGCGACCATTTTGCCAGGGTCGCCCACCACTTCCAAAGTCACCGAATCATCGCCAATGTCCACGACTCTGGCGCGAAACACTTGGGCTAGCTCAATAATTTCCGAGCGGTTGAGGCTGGTGGCATTGACTTTGATCAGCATCAGCTCGCGCTCAACGCAGGGCACTTCTGTAATATCCAGCACCTTGATCACGTTGATCAGCTTGTAGAGCTGTTTGGTGACTTGCTCAATGGCGCGATCGTCTCCAGGCACAACCATCGTAATCCGCGAGATCCCGCCTTGCTCCGCTGGTCCAACCGCCAAGCTTTCAATATTAAATCCGCGTCGCGCAAACAGTCCGGCAATTCGGGTGAGTACCCCTGCCTCGTCTTCAACCAAAACAGAAAGCGTATGTTTCATAAAAAATTCCTGCCCGCGCAGGTTACTTCGACCACAGCATGAGTCCAGACCCTTCATCATATCTCGACTTCGGCTCAGTTTCGATCGCCTCTTTTACAGTTCAGCCATTCTGATTTTAATGACAGCGCTTCTGCTGTTGGGCAATTTTTTGCCGCAGCGATTCCGGAACCCCTAATGTCGCCCCCGCATAGAGGCGATCGAACTCTCGTTGAAAATGCGCTGCCACCGTTAGGTTGTCGATCACCAGCAAGTTTTCATCGTTGCTTTGGTTGGCGGCATCGCTCCAGTTTTGCGAACCCGTAATCACGACTCGCCGATCGACCAGTCCAACTTTGTGGTGCAGCAAATCGCCTTCTGGTAACGCTGGAATCCCCACACTAGTCAGCGGTTTTTTCCAGGGATGATTGCCTGCTTCGTAGTGACAGCGATCGCCCGCCAAAGCCACGCCCAGCATGTCCAGTGCTTCGCTGTAGTCCCGGTAGGCGAATTCAGGCTCAATCAAAGCCCGAATTTGCACACCCCGATCGCGATCGGTCTCCAAAATGTTGCCGAGCCGCTGATCAGAAAAGACAAACAGCGCCAGATCAATCGATCGCATCGCTTGACTCAGCGTACTGCCAATCAAGCCATTGACGCTTTTCTGCCACGGCAGGCGAGTCGAGGTGGGGGAAAACTGCACGGTAACGATCGAGTTTGGTGCAAGCTGAAAGGACTGAGGCGATCGATAAGGTTTCTGTCTGCCGAATTTGCTGTTGGGTCTGCTGCCTGCCCCATCGCCCCACATCAGCGCAAACTCAGTGGCGTAAAGCCTTGCAATTGCTGGACTCTCAATCTTCAGCAGATGATTGGCATTGCCTTGGCTGGCGGGCGAGAGAAAATCGCCATGCACATCCGACAGAGTTAGGTTTGCCGAGCCAGTGATCACCAGTTTGCGATCGATCACCAGAAACTTATCGTGCATCAAGGCGCTGCCTTTGGAGCCGTCTGCCGTATCGTCAATCATCGGAATTCCGGCGTTCCTCAGAATCACGATCGCATCGCCTGCGGCAATTTCAGCAGTTGAAAGCTGTCCGTCTTGATTTTGATCCACGAGCTGCACAAATTCTTGCTGCTTGCGGCGATCGCGCTCCGGCAGTGCGGCTAGTTCTTCAGGCGTATAGCTGCTGCGCGGTCTGCTGTAGGCATTCTCATCAATCACCCGCACCCGCACCCCCGCCTGCTGCTGCTTTGCCAAAGCCTGTGCCACATGCGGCAGATTCAGCTCATGCATGGCTACGTCAATCGACTTCTGAGCCGTGGCGATCGCCTCCACCACCATTTGCTCCAAATCATCACCCAGGCGCTTTTGCTGACGATAGGGTTCTGTGTAAACTGCCGCCTCCGAATGGTTAAAATACGCTTGAATCAGCGGATCTTGCGGCAATGGTGGCAGCAACAGTGCCGTTGGAGCCGCTTGCTGCCGCCCAGCCGTAAAGCCTAGAAATAGCAGCAGACCCAGCAAAACTAGCGCACCCAGCCGCACCCAACGAGAAGAAAGTAGATGCACAGGAGTTAGAAAGGCAGAAGACCTTCTCAGAAATGCCCAGATCCACGCAGAGAATAACGCGATCGCATCAGAAACTTCTCTTAGATTTTTTGCAGGCAAAGTGAAACAAAGTAGATCTACGGGAACACTTTGCACATGTCCCTGGCGATCGGGGGCATTACCCTCTAAAATCAGCAGAGTCCAGGACGATTTGACGCATGTCTCTTGAGAAACTTCAGCCCGCAAACGCACGAGATGTCAATATTTACTCCCCGTACTACCAGGGGCGCAAAAAAGCGGCATTGCCTCTAGCCATCACCCTCTACCAGACGGGCAATCTGGAAGGGCTTCGCAAAATTGAGGGCGGCGAAAGCATCCCCTTTGTTGCAAGCTGGAACGTTTCAACGCTGCCCTCTGAGCTAACCCGCTGCCGTCTGCAATTTGACGGCAACGCTGAACTGAGCTACGAGCTAATGATGCCCAACTTCGAGTTTGTCGATTTCCTGATCGAGGTGCTATTTGTCTTCAAAGGCAACCGCATTGCCGATTTTTCGCAGGGCTTTTACCGTAAACTCCTGCGGCTAGACGAGTAGCCCTACTCACCAAAAAGCAGGGCGAATCTGATTCACCCTGCCGATTTAACTTAGAGAACTTGTCCGAGAGAGAACTTGTCCGAGAAAACTTGTCCGAGCGGCCTATGCTTCCACTGCGATCGGATCGGTGGGCTGCTCTACTGCCTTGACCTGACCCAACAGCTTATGCAGTTCTTTGCCCTCAATCACCTCAGTTTCCAAGAGCTTAGTCGCGATCGTTTCAAGCAAATCGCGGTTCTGCTTCAGGATGTCGATCGCCCGCTGGTGTGCCGTTTCGACGAGTGCTTTCACCTCTTGATCGATCGCCTCTGCCGTCTGAGGACTGACCAAGCGACGCGGATTAGGCGCTTCACCGCCCAGGAACTGGTTAACCTGCCCTTGCTGATAGGCAAGCGGTCCTAAAACCTTACTCATGCCATAGGTGGTGACCATCCGTTCAGCCAAATCCGTAGCGCGCTGCAAGTCGTTAGAAGCGCCTGTTGTGATGCTGCCAAACACCACTTCCTCAGCCGATCGCCCGCCCAACAGCGTGGCAATCTGACCCTGTAGCTCCGTCTCGCTTAGCAAGAACCGATCCTCAGTGGGCAGTTGCAGCGTATAGCCTAGAGCCGCCATGCCGCGCGGCACGATCGAAATCTTCTCGACCCGATCGCCGCCCGATGTCATGGTTGAACCGACCATCGCATGACCGACCTCATGGTAGGCAACGATTTTTTTCTCTTTCTCATTTAAGACACGGCTCTTCTTCTCCAGCCCTGCCACAACACGCTCGATCGCCTCAGCAAAGTCTTCTTGGGCAACCTCAGTGCGATGATTACGAGCCGCCAAAAGCGCCGATTCGTTTACCAGGTTGGCAAGGTCGGCTCCGGCGAATCCGGGGGTGCGAGTCGCGATCGCTTTCAGATCTACATCTTGACCGAGCTTGACTCCCTTGGCATGGATTTCCAGGATAGCGAGGCGACCGCTCAGATCCGGGCGATCGACTAAGACTTGGCGATCGAAGCGACCCGGACGCAGCAAGGCTGGATCAAGCGATTCGGGTCGGTTGGTTGCCGCTAAGACAATTACTGTCTGGTTGGTCGTGACGGCAAAACCGTCCATTTCGCTCAAGAGCTGGTTTAAAGTCTGCTCTCGTTCATCGTTGCCGCCGTAGAAGCCGCCCGATGCCCGCGATTTACCGATCGCATCTAGCTCGTCAATAAACACAATACAGGGAGCCTGTTTCTTCGCTTGCTCAAACAAGTCGCGCACCCGCGAAGACCCTACCCCCACAAACATCTCGACAAACTCAGAGCCAGAGATACTGAAGAACGGTACACCCGCCTCGCCTGCGACTGCTTTTGCCAGCAGCGTTTTTCCGGTTCCCGGCGGTCCCACTAGCAGCACACCTTTGGGAATCCGAGCGCCAATCTGGGTAAACCGCTGCGGTGTTTTCAGAAAGTCTACAACTTCTACCAGTTCAGCCTTGGCTTCCTCAACCCCTGCCACGTCGGCAAAAGTCACTTTTTCAGAGTCGCCCTCGACATAAACTTTGGCGCGGCTCTTGCCGATCGAGAGAATTCCCTGCTGCCCGCCAGCGCCCCGGTTCAGGAAAAACTGCCAGATGCCGACAAAAATTAGCGGCGGAATCACCCAGCCCAGCAGGCTAGTAAACCAGCCGTTACGCGGCGGTGGAGTCGCGGCAAACTCAACGCCGTTGGCTTCCAGTCGCTTAGGCAACTCTAGGTCGAAGATTGGCGTTGTAGCAAGAACTTGCCCAACTACTCCCTCTTTATCCTTAAGCTGATAGCGAATCTCGTTTTGTCCCACTGAAGCGCGCGCTACTTCATGATCTTGGACTTGCTCAATAAACAAGCTGTAGGGAACCTTAGAAACCGAGGAACCAAACAGATTCGGCAGGAAAATATTGGCTAGCAGATATAACCCAGACACCACCAGCAGAATGTTGCCAATCTGACGAGAGCGGGGGGGCTGAGGTCGGTCTTTAATCGCCATGATTCAGCGTTCCTTTTTAACTGTATGAAGTTATTTTAAGGGATTTACTCCGGCGCTAGAAGGTGCGGGGATCACGCTATCTCAAAGGTTGATATTTTGCGACAAAGTCTTCCGAGGGAACAGCTAGGCTGTTTCCATCCAGTCGAAAATTTGATTGAGCTGATCGAGCGTGATCAGCCCATATTGCCATAACACCATCGGCAGGTTTGTCCCCTGCTCAGGCTGACGTAGCGCTAGGGCGATCGCCTTTGTCGGAACCGCAAGCTCTTCCCGCAGGAATTTAATTAGTTTTGCTTGAGTAGAAGTGGGCTGGGGCAAAAAATCGGCATTCATGGCACTTGGCTGGCTCAATAGAAAGAGTGTTTGAAAAATAAAGTGAAGCTTTATTCTTAAGTTCTGTAAACAAATTTCAGAATTTATTGTAGGAAATTATAGCGACAATCACGGCGCTTAGCGAGGATTTACTGAGAAACTTGAAATTACCTTCAAATTCTTGACTGGCTTTACTTTTGAGCTTTACATCGCTCAATGATGCGAACGGTTTAAAGTCGATTTTGGCAAAATCTGCCAAAAGACTGAGCGCAAAGTCGCTTTATTTTCTGCCGTAAAATAAGAATCAGTCGTGAAAACCGAACGTGTTTCTCAGAAATCTCACTCAAAGGCGATCGCCCATTAAAATCAAAGCTAAAGGTAGTCAAGGCTAAAGGTAGTCAAAGCTAAAGGTAGTCAAGATCGATCGGGGGGCATCCGTGATATTAAAGTTAAACGAAGCCACAATCCGCCGTCATGCGACCGTTCAATCATTCGATCGGGGTCAGAATTATTTTCAGGCTGGCTCGGTCACCTCTCTGATTGAACGAGGTAACGTGCTCTCTGCCAGCGTCGAAGGCAGCGAAGCCGAGCCTTACCGCATCCATATTCACTTTGACAAAGGCGGGATCACCAGCGCTATCTGTACTTGCCCTCATGACTTTGGGGGATGGTGCAAGCATATTGTGGCGACCCTTTTGACCTGCCTGCATCGGCCCGATCAAATTGAGCAGCGTCCCGAACTGGTGAACCTGCTGGCTCCGCTGAGTCGGGAGCAACTGCAAACGATCGTCCAAAGTCTCGCCCATCAGCGACCCGAATGGATTGAGGCGATCGAGCAGCAAATCGACCAACTGACTTCAAGCCAACCCACAAAGCCTCAAAAGACAATTCGCCGTACCACGGTTAATCCCAAGCCGATCGAACAGCAGGTCGAGCAAATCCTCGATCAATATGCTGGGCGATGGGACGATCAAGCCGCGCTAGATGAAATCTGGACGCTTGTCCAAAAAGCGAGCCAGTTTATCGAGCAGGGCGACGGCAATAATGCGCTGGTGATTGTAGGGGCAATCATCCGCGCCTATGTAAAGGACTGGATGAATCTGGACGGTTCCGATGGTGAAAGCGGCGACTTCTTTGAAGGCTTGGAGTCTGCCTTGACTGAGGCAATTCTTAACGCTGAGCTATCCGAAGCCGATCGCCAGCAGTGGCAACCCGAGCTGGAAAGCTGGCGATCGGAAGTAGATGACTATGGGATTGAGAGTTTTAATATGAGCCTGACCGCTTTAGAGCAGGGCTGGGACTATCCGCCGCTTCAGCGCGTTCTGCAAGGCGAGGTGACTGAACTGGGCGCATGGGCAGACGAAGCGCCCGCTTTTGCCGATACTCTGGCGGTGATTCGGCTGGAGATTTTGGGGCAGCAGGAGAGATATGAGGAATATCTCTATCTAGCTGAAGCCGAAGGACAGACCGATCGCTATTTGCGAATGCTGGCAAAATTAGGACGCACCGAAGAGGCGATCGCCCAAGCCCACCAGCAGATGACCACCACCGAAGAGGCCTTGACTTTGGCCCAGACGCTCCGAGAGCAAGGGGAGCTAGAGCAAGCGCTCAGCATCGCAAACCAAGGGTTGGCACTGGGCGGCAAGAGTAAGCATCGGCTAGCGGTCTGGACGAGTGAGCTGGCAGAGAGCCTTGACCCAGAGATCGCCCTCCAGTCCAGAGTAACAGCCTTTAAACTTCATCCTTCGCTGTCAGATTATCTGAAGCTGCAAGAGCTAGGGGGCGATCGCTGGGCAAGTTTGCGGCAGGAGTTGCTGACACAGCTTCAGTCAAACTCTAGCTTTTTAGCTGTCCGCGCCAAAGCTGCCATCTTTCTGGAAGAAGGGATGATCGATGAGGCGATCGCCACAGTCGATCAGCTCAGTTCCTACGAGTCGGATATCATTCATTCCGTCATGGAGGCTGCCGTTGCTGATCGCCCGGAGTGGGTGATCGAAAATGCTCGCAGACGCGCCGAGTCGATTATGAATGAAGGAAAAGCGCAATACTATTATCATGCAATGAATTGGTTGCGTAAGGTACGATCTGCCTATCTTCAGTTGGAACAATTGGAGGAATGGAAGCGTTATCGAACCGCGCTGCTTAAAACTCACGCCCGGAAACGGAAGTTAGTTTCTTTTCTGCAACAGCGAGATTTAGTTTAATCAACAGGAGGCAAAACCGGTGAAACTTGCTGGCACTTGGCACATTACCGAAATGGAAACTTGGAATGAAGACTACTTCAATATGGAGGTGCAGGCTTACATTGAAATCACTGAACGAGGATCAGGTCAGTTCCAATTTGGGTTGGTCACCGGATGGATCGATGGTGAGCTTGTCAAAGATAAGTCTGGCGAGAAGTTGGAATTTACCTGGGAAGGAGGGGATGAAAACGATGAAGCCTCTGGGAGTGGCTGGGTGAAGTTGAACGACGAAAATACATTGGAAGGAAAAATCAAGTTCCATCAAGGGGATAGTTCTCTATTCTCAGCAGAACGGGCATAAAAGAGGCGAAGATCAGCATGAGCGAATACCAATATTACGAATTTCAGGCGATCGATCGTCCGCTCACACCGAAAGAGCAGGAAGAGATCAAAGCCCTCTCCAGCCGCGCCCAAGTCACGCCAACTCAGGCAACTTTTCTGTATAACTATGGCGATTTTCGCGGCAAGCCAGAGAAGGTATTGACTCAACACTTTGACATGATGTTTTACATCGCCAACTGGGGCACTTGGCGACTCATGTTTCGATTTCCCAAGGCGATCGTTGACCCGAAGTGGTTCCATCCCTACGACCTGCCGCCCGATGCGATCACAATTACCGAAACCGCCGAACACATTGTCCTCGACATTCAAATCCGCGAAGAAGATGGACTACCCGGATGGATTGCAGGGGAGGGTTGGTTGTCCCAGTTTCTGCCGCTGCGCGATGATCTGATGGGCGGAGATGTCCGCTTGCTGTATCTAGTTTGGTTGCGGGCGGCTCCCTATTTAGAAAATGAAGATGACGATCCGATCGAACCCCCGATTCCTCCCAACCTGGGTCAACTTTCCGAACCCCTCCAGGCTTTTATGGAACTGGTAGAACTGGATGCCGATTGGGTTGCCGCTGCGGCTCAGGCAAGTCCTCAGCATCAAGCCGCTTCAGAGACACCGCTGGAAAATGGGCTGTCTGCCCTTTCAGAAGCCGAACGCGAAGAATTTCTACTGAAACTGGTGCGGCGCGAACCGCATATAGATTTGCAATTGATTAGTCGGCTGAAAGAGCTGGCAGGAGCCGATCGATCGGCTCCTCCAACTACTCCGGGGCATCGACGTTTGTCTGAACTCAAGGCGATCGTGGCAACGATCGAGACAAAGCGGCAACAGACCAGTAAACCCGCAGAACCGCAAACAACGAGGAGGACAACTAGAAAAAGGCGACCTTAGTTGCGCTTGATCTACTTTTTCTGCTCTGGCATCATACATTTGTCGCTATCGCATCCGGCGGGGCCTGCTTCGATCAGTTCCCCAGAGTCATAGCGGCTGAGGGACTGGTGAAAGTCTGCGGTGATGCGGCGATCGCGCACTTCTTGCAGACTTTGCTCGTAGAGCTGCTTGGAGATTGGCTCAAACGGCAAACGCGGGAAGGTTTGCAAATCGTCAAAGCGCGCTAGCAATGCGGCTGAGATGTAGCCCTCGTCGGTTTGGATCGCGGCGTGGATGCGATTTGCCAATCCGTCAATCTCACCTTCTCGCAGTTCGATCGTGGCGGAGGTGTTGTGCACCGTGTAGTATTTCTGGACTTGCATGTAGAAGTCCATTTGCGCCAATGCCGAGAATGTGGAGATGTCGATCGCATCGGCTCCCGGCAGGTTTGCCCAAGAG
>JBBSFA010000046.1:0-9633 GCA_038239185.1 Elainellales cyanobacterium
ATTATCTACTGCCGCAAAGAAGGTCGCGCCTTGGGTGAGGTGACAAAATTTTTGGTTTACAACGCGCGCAAACGGCAAGAGGGCGGCGATCGAGCGGATGCCTATTTCCTGCGAACTGAATGCGTGGCGGGCGTTCAGGATATGCGCTTCCAGGAGCTAACCTCGGATTTGCTGCACTGGCTGGGCGTGACGCGGATCGATCGCCTCGTTTCAATGAGCAACCTGAAATACAACGCTATTACGAATGCAGGCATCGAAGTGGTGCAGCGGATCGCCATTCCTGCCGAGCTGATTCCGGCGGATGCTCAGGTTGAAATTGAAGCGAAGAAGGCTTCAGGCTATTATTCCGAAGATGAAGTGCTGGCGACTGACGATCTGGCGCAGGTGAAGGGGCGATCGTATGGGGCAGAAGAATAGATTGAGACGATCGTCAAAGGTGCATCGGTGAGCGATCGCGTATCATCCAACACGGGACGCGGTATACCCTTCGGGAAGCAAGCTACGGCAAAAATCCATCCTTAACGCGCAACAGTCATCGCTGTCCCGCCGCCCCGCCGCACGGGTTCTGCCGCCGCCAAAATGCTGCCATCTGGTTTAATCACAATCCCCGTAGCTGCGCCGATCTCTGGCACTGGCGTTAGCACATGACCTAATCCTGTCAAGGCTTTTCCCAGATCGCTGGTTTCAAAGCCACTGTCTACTTCGGTCACGCCACCGTTGCGCTGCGAGATCCGAGGAGCCGCGATCGCCTCATTCATCGGCAGCCCAAAATCAATCAAATTGACGGCAACGCCCAGCACAGTAGTGATAATCGTCGCACCGCCCGGAGAGCCAAAAGCCAGCACCGTACCATCTGATGCAAAGGCGATCGTGGGAGAGAGGCTGCTGCGGGGATGTTTACCCGGTTCCGGTGAGTTGGGATGGGGGCTGGTCGGCTCAAAGTCGGTCAGCTCGTTGTTCAGAATAAAGCCATATCCCGGAACCACCATGCCAGAGCCGCCCGTCGCTTCGATCGTGTTGGTGTACGAAACCACGTTGCCAAACCGATCGCTGACTGTCAGATGTGTGGTTGAGAGTCCTTCTTGACCGCGACTCTGGGCGGTCGGCGGGGCTGCTGTCATGCTGGGACTGGGATCGGTCTGGAATGCCAGTGGATTGCCTGCCGTAGCACGGAAATCTTTGCCGCTTGCGGGGGCGCGATCGCCAATCTGCGATCGACGAGTTTGGGCAAAGCCTTTGCTCTGGATGCCTTTGAGCGGCACATCGACAAATTCTGGATCGCCCAGGAAAGCGCCGCGATCGGCGTAGGCTAACCGTTCGGCTTCAATTACGCTGTGCCATGCTTTCGTGCGATCGAGCTTGCCCAGATCGAATCCCTCCACGATGTTCAGCACTTCGCCCGTCGTCGTGCCGCCGCTGCTGGGAAGATTGATGCCGTAAAGCTTGTAGCCGCGATAGTCTGCCACGGTGGGCGGACGCACCCGGATGCTATAGCGATCGAGATCCGTCATTGTCATGCCGCCTTTCAGCACCCGAAACGGCTGATTCTCGACCACAGGCGGATTTTGCACGGTGTGAACGATCGCCTCGCCAATCTCGCCGCGATAAAACGAGTTGGCTCCCTTGGCTGCGAGGATCTGATAGGTTTTGGCAAGGTCGGGATTCTTGAAGGTTGTGCCCACAACAGGCGGCTTGCCTCCCGGCAGATAAAGCGACTGCGTAGAGCTGAAAGCGGCAAATCGCGCTTGGTTTTGGGCAATCTGACTGGCAAAGGTCGTATCCACGGTCGCGCCATTCTGAGCCAAAGCGATCGCAGGCTGCAAGACTTTGGCGATCGGCAAAGTGCCGTAGCGGTTCAGGGCTTCTGTCCATTCCAGAAAAGTACCTGGCACGCCCACGGCGACCCCGTTGCTGATCCGATTGGGCGTGAAGGGTAACGGATCGCCCGTGGGACTATCGGGATCTTTGAACATATCGACGCTGGCAGAAGCAGGCGCTTGTTCGCGTCCGTCGATCGTAATCAGGCGATTCTGATCTTTCAGATAAATCAGCATAAATCCGCCGCCGCCAATCCCGGTCGAGAAAGGCTCAACTACGCCTAAAGCCGCAGATGTCGCGACTGCTGCATCGATCGCATTGCCGCCCGCCTTGAGGACGTTAATCCCAATCTGCGTGGCGCGGCTGTCTACCGAAGCCACGGCTCCCGATCGCCCGGTCGCGACGGCAAGTTGAGCGGGCTGGGTGGTTTGGGCGAAGAGTGAGAGCGGATGTAATACCGCTAGGAATAGGGCGATCGCCAGTGTAATGCCAACCTTTTGCCACGTTAGTTTCCCTCGTCGCATGACTCACTCTCCCCTGTAAAGACTGAATCTAGCTATCCTACAGCGATTTTTCTCTAAAAATCGGGCTAATTCTTCAAACTCACTCTGCTGCCTTGCCCTCGCTCTCCTTAACCTTGCTATGATGCAAGTAGAAAATTAAAGTTTTGTAACCAACTTTGACTCCCGCGTTGAAATCCACCAATCGCCTGACGCTGCCCACTGTACCAACCGATTGGTATGCGCTGCATCTCCTCTGGCAGGGAGGCAAAGACGTTGTGCAACAAGGGCTGACCCATCAGCAGCTAGCACCCACCTGGCAGATGCTTCTGCTAGGAGACGGCTCTCCGACCCGCCAGCTTCAACTGCTGACTGGCGAACCCACGGAGGTCGATGTGATTGAGATGGCGCAGATCGACGATGTTGAGGGTGCACCAGAGGCGATCGATATGCTCTCGGCTCCGCTAGTCCGGCGACAGGTCTGGCTTCAGACGGCATCGGGACAACGCACCGCCTACGCGACCTCTTGGTGGGAAGCCGATCGCGTCGATGAGTTTTTGCACAATCAATCGCTGCCGATCGGGCTAAATGTGGCGCGATCGCGCAAAGAGCTATACCGCGATATTCAAGGGATTTACTACGGGCATTCAGCGGCGTTAGAGCTGGCGTTTGGCTATCCAGGACCCTTTTGGGGACGGCATTATTTGTTCTGGCATCAAGGACAGCCGATCACGCTAATCTACGAGGTTTTTTCGCCCTACTTAATCAAATATCTGGGGGAAACGCGCTTAGATTAAGCCTGCGGTTACCAATCTTCGACTGTCAAAGCCCAGCGTTGGTGATCGCGCCACTCGCCCCCAACCTTCAAGTAGCGACGCGAAAAGCCTTCTTGGGTAAAACCAAGCCGCCTCACAAGGGCGATCGAAGCACTATTGTCGGGCTGAATGTTGGCTTCAACCCGGTGCAAAGTCAAAGTCTCAAAGGCATGATGCAGCACCAAACTTAGCCCTTCGCGCATCAATCCCCGTCCGGCAAACTCCACAGAGCCGTAGTACCCCAAGTAAGCATTCTGAAATGGGCCGTAGAAAATTTGGCTGAGATTGGCAACTCCCACGATCCGATCGCTCCCCACCTGCGTAATCAACAGCCCCTCAAAATCCTGATTCTGGCAGCGGCGAAGGTAGGCTTTGCAGCCCTCTTCCGTCAGCGATGGTGCAACCCAGGGAGAATGCAGCGATCGACTGGTCTGGTGCAAGGTCAGCAATGCCTGCCAGTCTGCGGCGATCGGTTTGCGGATTTGGACGCGATCGGGCATAGGGATTGATTAGCTATGAATACGCGGTTCGGGGTGCAGCGTAGACAGCAGCTCACTTTCCACTGCTGCCAATTCCTCTAGCCGCTGATTCACCACCGCCCGATCGCAATAGGTCGTTGCCAATGTCCAATACACGCCATAGTGCCGCGCCTCCGATGCCATTAAGCCGCGATAGAACTTGGCTAGCTCTGGCTCTGGGCAATGCTCTGCCAATAAGCCCAGCCGCTCATGACTGCGCGCCTCGATCAAGCCAGAAACCAGCAGCGCATCCAGCATTCGATCGGGTTCCTGCGATCGCATCTGTGCCTTTAGCCCAGCCGCATAGGGTGGGGCTGACAGCGGAGCCATGGCAATGCCGCGCCGATCGAGCCACTGGTTCACCTGCTCGAAGTGTTCTAACTCTTCTTGGGCGATCGCGGTCAATGCCCTGACCAGCTTGGCGCTAGAGGGATAGCGAAACATCAGATTGAGCGCTACGCCTGCCGCTTTGCGTTCGCAGTGGGAATGATCCAGCAGAATGGTATCGAGATGGGCGATCGCTTGCTCGATCCAGGCGGTTGAAGTAGGGGAGTGCAAAAATTTAATAGCTGTTGTCATAAGTAATAGTTTAAAGCCTGCGCTAACCCATGATTGAGCTACGCCATCTCCGCTATTTTATTGCCGTGGCTGAAGAACTGCACTTTGGGCGAGCTGCCGATCGCCTGCACATGGCACAGCCACCGCTCAGCCAGCAGATTCGGCAGCTAGAAGCGGAGTTGGGCTTTCAGCTTTTTCATCGCACGAAGCGATCGGTGGAGCTGACGGAAGCAGGGCAGGTGTTTTTAAAAGACTGTCGGAAAATATTTCGGCAGTTGGATCAGGCAGTTCGGACAGGGCAGCAGGCGAGTCGGGGAGAACTGGGGCAGTTGGCGATCGCATTCGTTAGCTCGGCAGCCTACAACATCTTGCCGCCGATCCTGCAAGCGTTTCGGGCAGCAATGCCGCAGGTGCGGTTAGAACTCCATGAATTGACGACCGATCAGCAGGTGCGCTGGATGCAGGACGGGCGGATTGACGTGGGCTTTGTGCGTCCGCCTATGGAAGATGAACAGTTTCAGCTCATGACAATTTTTCGAGAGCCATTAGTAGTAGCATTGCCGATCGCCCATCCTTTAGCGGAGCAGCCACAAGTCTCGCTGGCAACTTTGGCAAGCGAACCGTTTATTCTGTTTCCGCGCCCGCTAGCACCCGGACTGTATGACCAAATTATTAGCCTTTGCCAGCAGGCAGAGTTTAGCCCCAATGTGGTGCAGGAAGCGATTCAGATGCAAACGATCGTCAGCCTTGTTGCTGCTGAAATCGGGATCGCGATCGTCCCCGTCTCGCTGCAAAACCTTCAGCGCACAGGCGTAGTGTACAAGCCGCTGATCGAACCGACTCCGCAGGCTGCGATCGCGCTAACCTGGAGAACTCAAGATCCTTCGCCAACCGTGCAGCGTTTTCTGAAAGTTGTAAAGCAGGTCGCGCAACAGTGGCTCAAGAACTCTCCAGAGAGTCTCTGAAACTCTACGATCTAAGTCAGAAGCGATCGCTTCTGACTACAAGAGTGTCGCTACCGTACTAGCACACTCATACACTTACCCACAGCAAAAGGGGCAAGCGCGATCGGCGTGAACTGGACGCGATCGCAAGCGGCTTCAGTCATCATAGTGAAAGCGACAACTCAAAATTATGATTTCAGTATCAGTCACTTCATACACCAAACGATGCTCATCCGTGATTCGCCGCGACCAATAGCCGCTCAGTTCGTGTTTTAGCGGTTCAGGTTTGCCAAGTCCCGTAAACGGTTGACGCAGAATATCGTTAATCAGGGTAATGATTTTGCGGTGAATTTTCTTATCTTGTGCTGCCCATTCATTAAATTGCTTAAATGCCTCAGGAGCGAAGGTTATATTCTTCATCCCATTCCTTAGGCGTAAAACTGACCCGATCGGTCTTTGTTTCAATCTCCTGCATAGCGGTCATCAAGTGATGGCGATTAGCTTTAGTAGACAACAAATACGCAGTTGTATCTTGTGGAACAGATTGGCTAGTCGTCGTCTCAGCCTCATCTTGTTCAACCAAAACAATCACTTCAACAACCGTTCCCTCTTCCAACTCAGAGGTTTGAATCTCGATCTTGCCATTCTTACCAACGACCACCTGCTGTTTGATACCACTTAGCACGATCGAGTCCTTATCATAGTCATATCTCACATTAGTTTTAGTATAGTGCGATCGCTAATCCCTGCAACCATAGCGCTGATTCAATCCACTTCCCTTACGCCAATTCCTTGTAGGTTAGGGGCTTGAGCACGTCCTCAAGCCTTAACCTCGCCAAACCGATAAGGATTAGCCTTCATTCTACGAGACACTGGCGCGGATGGCAGACACGCATCAGTGTCGCTACCGTACCAGTACGCTCATACAAAACCTTCACCGAATAAAGACCTCTAATGGAGCAGGTCTTCATATCCACAGTGGTAGCTTGTGGTCAAGCTATCACAGAGAAATTTCATCTGAAGTGGTGTCTAGTCCTTTATAGCTATCTCTGTAAGAGCATTTTGCCGGAAAAGCCAGCATTTTGCCGGAATAGCTATATGATCTGCTGAAGAGTAGGATATGAAGCCATTAGCACCCCATTTTGACTTAATCTTTAGAAGAATAACTTTCGCTTCAGTGCTGCTCCTAGGTTTGGCGAGCTGCACTTCTTCGCGGTTGGCTGAATCAGCGACTTCTCCAGAGCTAACGCTGATTCCTCCTGTTCCCTCCCCTCAGCTTCTACCGGATGCCCTGCGATCGGCAAAAATTACGGCACGCGGGTTTGGTGCGATTCGCGTTGGCATGACTGTCCAGTCCGCTGTCCAAGCTGCCGGAGTGCCGCTGGTGACTTTGGGGGGGGATGTCCCTCAAGCCAATCAGACCTGTAACTATGTCAGGTTTCAAAATGAGCCGGAAGGGTTTGAATTCATGCTCAACCACGATCGCATTGTGCGGATTGATGTCCGCAGTAAAATGACCCGACAGGTCAACGGGCGCTCAGTTGAAACAGACTTGACCCCAGAGGTGAGCACCATCACGACGCAGGAAGGAGCCACGATCGGCAGCACAGAGGCAGAAATTCAAGCGCTCTATCCAGGACAGGTTAAAGTCACCCAGCACAAATACATTCCAGACGGACATTACCTAACGGTGACTCCGATCGATCCGGCTGAAGCTAACTATCAATTAGTTTTTGAGACAGACGGCGATCGCGTCACCTACATCCGCGCGGGACAGAAGCCTGAAGTCGATTTGGCAGAGCGCTGTGGCTAGACAAAAAAGGGGTCTCAAGTTTGAGACCCCTTTTTTGGACAGGTTGAAATCAAGTGAAAGAATCTAAGTCAAGGGCTTTAGAACCGCCTTTCTCAATTTGAGTCAAAGTTTTGCCGAGCTGCCACCAGACTAAGCCGCCCGTCAAAAGCGTCATGAAACCAGATAGCCCATAGGCGATCGTGGTTGAGAAGCCAAAGATCTGAACTCCCGATGCCAAAAAGACGCAGATCCCAGCGCAAATGCCTAGAAAAGGCAAGACGATCGAAAAGCCGCGAATCGTGGCAAGCGTCCGAGTCGATCGATGCACCGCCCACTCTTGGACTGACTGTTTCAGCTTCGCTTCAAAGGCAAGCCCAGACGTGAGGCTGATGAAAAGACCTGCAACCAGCAAAAAATAGGGGGGATCGTAATACACAAATTGCTCCTTAATCTACGAAAACTGGGAGAGAGCAGCAAAGCGCCTCAAAGGCTGCTCTTGCCGACCGGAGATTGACTGGCGGACGCATTCACAAACGGCATCAAACTCGCAACATTGGGCAGCAAAGTCGAGGCTCGTTCCGCCGAAAACTCAGTCAGTGCGCCGATCGCCGCATTGAACAGCCGACCCGGTTGAATCTCCTCTTTAATCAGATGCCAGAGCCGCTGCACCTCTTCCGTGTGAAGCCGATCGTCTTCGACCAATGCCAAAATCAACTGTCGCCGCAGCAACGCCCCTTCATCGGACAACAGATATTGTATGCCGAGTTGGGCAGTGGGCAGCAGATCAAAACTTGTGTCAGAGCGGGCGATCGCAATCAAGTTTTCCAGACGCTCCCATTGGAACTTGCCGTCTTTGAACAAGACTTCAATCAGACGGCGGCGCAAAGCAGTCGTTTCACCCATCAGCAGCCGTCGCGCCACATAGGGATAGCTGACATCCACGATTTTGAAATCAGGATTGAGGCTGAGGGCGAGTCCTTCCTGGGTGACCAGCGATCGAATAATCAGCGCAAATTTGGCAGGTAACCGGAAGGGATACTCATACATCAGCTCTGAGAACTGGTCGGTGATGGTTTTGAAGTTGAGGTTGCGGACACTTGCCCCTAGCGCATTGCCCAATACGGTTTCCAGTGCCGGAATGATCGGACGGATATCTGTATCCGGAGTCAGGAAGCCCAAGCTAACGAAATCTCGCGCCAAAGCCTCATAGTCCTGATTAATCAGGTGAACCACTGCATCGACCAATGCCTCTTTGGTCGATTGATTCAACTGATCCATCATGCCGAAG
This sequence comes from Elainellales cyanobacterium, assembly GCA_038239185.1. Taxonomy (GTDB): domain Bacteria; phylum Cyanobacteriota; class Cyanobacteriia; order Elainellales; family Elainellaceae; genus FACHB-886. The sequence goes on from JBBSFA010000046.1 coordinate 8,234, forward strand.
TCAATGTATGCCATCTGACCCGCTGGAGTGGCAAACAGGTTGCCGGGATGCGGATCAGCGTGGAAGAAGCCAAACTCTAGCAACTGACGCAGACCAGAGGTCACGCCGATTTCAATCAAGGCATTGCTGTCTAAACTGGACTCGCGAATTTTGTCCAAATCAGTCAGCTTGCAGCCGTTGATCCACTCTAAAGTCAGCACATGGCGATTGCTATAGCGCCAGTAAATAGCAGGAACCTTGACCGTTGGGTCGTCCTGAAAATTTGCGGCAAATTTTTCGGCGTTGCGCCCTTCGTTGAGATAATCGACTTCTTCAAATAGCTTGGTGCCAAATTCATCGACGATTAGCGTCAAGTCATGCCCTAGATTCAGCGGCAGCCAGGGCGCAATCCAGCTAGCTGCCCAGCGCATCAGATAGAGATCGAGCGTCAGCAGGGGCAGCAGGTTGGGGCGTTGGACTTTGACAGCGACTTCTTCGCCGCTGTACAGCCGCGCCTGATACACCTGCCCCAGGCTGGCTGCGGCGATCGGCTGCGGTGAAATTTGGCTGTAGGCATCACTGACGCTGCGATCTAGCTCTTGCTCAATGATGGCAAAGGCGATCGGGGTGGGAAAAGGCGGGAGCTGATCTTGCAGCTTAACCAATTCGTCTAGAAAATCTTTGCGAACCAGGTCAGGGCGGGTGGAGAGTGCCTGACCGACTTTGATAAAGGTAGGTCCTAAGCGGGTCAAGATCTGCCGGAGTTGAGCTGCCCGTTTCAATTTGTGGGCTTCGGCTTGCTGAAACCAGTCGTCCGACTTTAGCCCGACCAAAAACCCAACAAATAGCCAAAGGATATTGATTGCCCGCCAAATGGCTTTCCAGGGACGACGGCGATAGTATCGGGCGATCGCCTCTGCGCTGTAGCGTTCGGCTCCGCGAACTGCTTCTCCCTGAACCGCTTGAAACTGATCTTGACTCACACCTAGCCTCGCTAATGAGTAAAAAGTACGGTCTGCCGAAGGTCAAAACGACCGCAAGCTAGCACAGTCGCAGCTTACGGTGGCTGCATTTCGGGCAAATCCGCACAGGCTCAGGTCGTGAACCAGCTAGGATGCCCGCTTTCGATCTTTTAATCTCAAAAGATTTCAAAGATGTTAACTCTAGTATAAGAAACTACAACTATCGATCGACTAAAAATCAGAAAAAGTTAATTTTTGCATCGGATTCTCTTCCCAGTCGTTTTTTATACTTGCCATGATCCCACGAAACAGGGCATTTTGCGGCTTCTAATCCATATGTAAATCCGCAGGCAATGATTACTAAAGTTAAAGGTTAATTAAGTTTTGCTTAGAGGATGTTTGAAAAGTGATAGTTGCTATCCGAACCGCCCCCTAAATCCCCCAATTCTGGGGGACTTC
>JBBSFA010000047.1:0-9615 GCA_038239185.1 Elainellales cyanobacterium
ATCAAGGTGGTGCTGGCGGCGAAATGAGCACCGGCCTCTTCAGCCTCCGCGCACCGCTGCCACGCCACCTGCGGCCATGGCTCGCGATGGCCGCCCCAGCGCTCCTGCTCGCAACCTGGTACAAACCCAATGTCCAAGCTGTGATTACTTCATGGTGACTCGATCGGATACGGGCAAGGTGATTGAAGCCTATGCTCCGGGTTTATCCTTGACCTCTTGCGCGATCGCAGCAAATTTGAGCTAGCACATCTAATCAGCTAGTCAGCATAATCAGCCAGACAATTTTGGGGCATCGCAAAAAATTGACGCTCCACTCAGCAGGTGTAAAGCCTGCTTTTTTATCGAAGCGCTACAGGGCTGCTTTGTCCGCTAGCGCTGCTGCCATTTCTGATCCAACCAGCGACACATACGGCTCTATGAAATAGCGATCGGCTGCGGCTTGCGCCATTTCTGAGGTCACTGCCGCAACTTTCTGCTGGAACTGTTGGTCAAAATCAATCCCTAAGCCCAACGTTTCATACCAGCCGAAGATTTGGGCAATTTGCGCGTTGGTTTGTTTGCCTAAGGCATACTGTCCCAGCAGCTTGTTTTTAGCGGATTGCAGTTCTTCCGGCGTGAGTGGCGTACTGCGAAGGCGATCGATTTCATATTTCAGCCCCTCCAATGCCACTGCTGTATTTTCCGGAGCCGTGCCCATATACGCCACAAAATGCGACCAGTCGGCGCGGGTGGGATAGAACGCAGAGACTTCGTAAGCCAAGCCCCGTTTCTCTCGCAGCTCGACAAACAGCCGACTGGATAAGCCATTGCCCAGATAAGTGTTGAGCAGCCTTAAAGCCATGTAATCAGCATCCTGCACCGACACCGCTAGATACCCCAGCATGACGATCGCCTGCTGCGTCTCCTGCACGGTCACCACCCGCTCCGGTTTGGGGGTCAAAGTGGGTTGATGCAAGGGCGGCATTGGCATGGGCAACCCATTGGGCTGAAGCGGGATCGCCCAATCTCCAAAAATTCGATCGACCAGTTCGACCGCCGCGTCCGGGGCAATCCGTCCCACAATGCTGACCACAATATTATCGGGGCGGAAGTAGGTCTGGTGATGCTGCTGGAGATCCGATCGACTTAGGGTTGCGACCGTTTCTTCTGTGCCAAAACTGGGCAGCGCATAGGGGTGATCTTGATACATCGCCTGCCGGAGCTGCGAGTTGGCGACTGAGAAGGGCTGCTCTTGCATTGAGCGAATGCCCTGCATCGTCAGGCGGCGCTCTAGTTCCACTTCAGCCTCTGGAAAGGAAGGCGATCGCAACACTTCGGCTAGCAAGAGCAGCATCTCCGAAAAATCTGCCGACACCGTTTTGAGGCTGAGCAAGCAATAGTCAGAGGTTGAATCGGCTCCTAAGCTTGCCCCGACTGACTCGACGCGCTCGGCAATTTCTTGAGACGAGAGGCGATCGGTTCCTTTGCCCAGCACTGCTGTGAGCAAATGCGACACTCCTGCTTGGGCAGCAGGTTCATACCGACCGCCAACCCGGATAAACACCCGCGCCGCGACAATATCTGCTGCTGGATTTTCCACCGCCAGCACTACGATCCCGTTCTCTAGCACAGTCCGGTGAACGGTGCGGTTTTGCAGCAAATGGGCAACGTGATGTTTAATGGGCATGTTCGCAAGGAGAAAAGGGTCTAAAGGATGAAAAGGGCTAAAAAGTTGGACAAGACGCTGAGCGCCCTGTCCAGTATCTCTTATTCTATTGCGCGGGTTGTTGCGCGGGTATGGCTCTAGCTGGATTCTTCAGGCAGCAGCACCGTAACCGCATATCGCAGCGGCGATAGGAATTGAGCTGCAAGCTGGCAAAGTTCCTCGGCTTGCAGCGATCGAATTACCTGGGAATAGGCGATCGCCCGCTCCGGCTGGTCGATCACACTGTAATAGCCATAGACTCCAGCCAACTGACCGCACGATTCAGTGGCGAAGGCGAAATCATTGCAAATCAGCCGCTTGTAGCGCTGAAGCTCCAATTCCCCGATCGGCGTTTCGGCTAGCTCAGACAGGCGATCGCCAATGATCGCTTCCACTGCGCCCAGATGCTGCGGATCTAGCCATGCCGTCAGCGCAAACAGGCTAGAGTCACGCTGGAGCGTAAAGCTAATGCCAATATCCTGCACCAACTGTCGTTCTTCCCGCAGTTCGCGCACCAGTCGCGAATTCCGTCCACTAGCCAACAGCACCGAGAGCAACTCCAATCCGTAAGCACTGCGGATATCGTTCACACCCGGTCCCACCCAGCCCATCATCAGGCGAGCTTGCTCTATGCGAGGCAACCGGATCTGCTGCCGCCGAATCTCTGTTAGCGGCGGCTCTGCCACGATCGCCGGACGCGGACAGACCGCTGGAGCTGCAAACTTGAACGATCGCTTAATCAGCTCTAGGGCGGAGGCACTGTCCACATTGCCTATCACTATCACCGTCATATTTTCAGGCTGATAGTTGGCGCGGTGAAAGCAGCGCATGTCTTCAGGCGATCGCTGCATTAGCTCCGCCGGATCGCCCAAAACGGTTCGCCCGTAGGGATGCTGCCGATAAAGGTTTGCCATCAAAGCCTGAAAGCCGACTGTATCGGGGCTGTCCTGCGACTGACGAATTTCCTCCAGCACCACTTCCCGCTCTAGCGCAAATTCTTCGTCCGGGATCGCAGCCTGGGTCAGCAGTTCGGCTAAGCAAGGCAACGTTTCTGCCAGATGTTCAGGGGCAGTGTTGATGAAGTAGTGGGCATAGTCGTAGCTGGTGGCGGCATTGGTCAAGCCGCCGCGATTTTCCACAATTTTGTCGAACTGACCCGGCAACAGGCGATCGCTGCCTTTGAAGATCATGTGCTCTAGAAAATGCGCCATCCCCGACCAGGTTTCGGGTTCAGCGCTCGCGCCTGCCTTAACCCAAACATCGACAATCACCGCAGGGGCAGTCGCCACTTCTTGATGAATCACAGTCAGACCGTTGTCTAACTGATATCGATTGGCAGGGAATTCATCAGCGTTGGGAAGATCCGTTTTACGAAGTGCAATCAAAGGACTATTTTCCCACCTTTGTCTAAATCTAAATATTTTGTTAATCATACGGGTTTTGAGTCCGTTTTGTCTAGCTTAAACTTTTTAGCTCAGCCCTAGCAGACTCACCAACAGCGCCTTCTGAGCGTGCATCCGATTCTCCGCTTCATCCCAAATCCGCGACTGTCCCCCTTCCATCACCGCATCGGTAATCTCCTCGCCGCGATGGGCAGGCAAGCAGTGCAGCACGATCGCCTTGGGATCGGCAAGGCTGAGGGTGCGATCGTTCACCTGATAGTCCTGGAAGGCGGTCATCCGATCTTGGGCTTCCTGCTCTTGCCCCATACTCGCCCACACATCGGTATATAAAACCTGCGCGCCTTTGGCAGCCGCTTCAAGGTCGTGTAAAACGCTCACCTCGGATCGATCGCCCGCGATCGCGCTGGCTTTGGCGGTGACTTCGGCATCCGGCGCATAGCCCACAGGGGTGGCAATCCGAACGTTCATCCCTGCTAAGGCACAGCCCAACATCAGCGAGTTTGCCATGTTGTTGCCGTCGCCAATGTAGGTTAAGGTCAGTCCTGCCAACGTGCCAAACTCTTCTTGGATCGTCTGCAAGTCGGCAAGCACCTGACAGGGATGCTCCAGATCGGTGAGGGCGTTGATCACCGGAATTTTGGCGTAGCTGGCAAAGGTTTCAATTTCGGCTTGGGCAAAGGTGCGAATAGCCAGGACATCGACATAGCGATCGAGCACCCGCGCCGTGTCGATCGTTGGCTCTCCACGCCCGACCTGCGTCACATTGACGTTCAGATCCAACACCTGCCCCCCTAGCTGATACATCGCCACAGAGAAGCTGACACGGGTGCGAGTCGAGGCTTTGGTGAACAGGAGTCCCAATACCTTGACCCGATCGCACTTGGGATCAATGCTGCCTGACTTCAGGGCGATCGCCAGATCAATCAAGTCTTGCAGTTCAACGGCACTCAGATCCGCCATGCTCAGCAGATCGCGACCTTTCAGAGATGCTACGCTCATTCCGGTAAGTAGGGTAACAATAGGGAAACTAAAACCCTACCAGATTTGCGCGAATTCCAGCAGTGATAGATGAACGATTTAAGGCGATCAGAGCGTCTCAATTTTCACTTCTCCAGTTTCGCCAATCCAAACGATCGATCGAATCCGGCGGCGCTGAGCATACTGGCGAATCTCTGTGGTGTCACCGTTCAGATCGACCTCAACCTGAAGCAGCGGTTCAGCCTGACGGAGCTGTCGAGCATAGGCAAAAGCCGCCGCGTATGCCGCTGGGGACGTGGGGACGATCAGGCGATCGCTGCCGGGAGTTTGCATCGGCAGTTGTCCAGTCGGCAGCAATAGCTGGTGCAAGTCCTCAATATTAAACACAAACCCAATCCCCGGACAGGATTCTCCCTGCGGGTGATAAAGGCTCAAAAGCTGGTCATAGCGACCGCCCTGCGCCAGAATCCGGTTGCCCGATGCTGCGCTGACCACCTCAAACACCAGACCCGTGTAGTAGTCAAACGGCTGAATCAAGCTGAGATCGAGGATGAGCGTCAGGTCAACCTGGCTGTTTTGCAGCAGTTCAATTAATGCCTTCAGGCTGTTGACTATACGGCGCTGAGCCTGATCTAGCTCTAGATTAGAAACGCGCTGCAACACATCAGCAGGCTGTCCCCGCAGATCAAGCAGCATTAAAGCCCGATCGCGCAATTCCGACGACAGCGGCAGCGTTTCCAGCGTGATCCGATCGAGCGTAGCAATTGCCTGCCGCACCCGATCTCGCATCGGTACAGGAAACGGCGACAGCAGCGATCGCGTCAGTCCGGCATCGCCCAACACCACATAGCGATCGGTCAGGTTCAAACTATCGAGGCAGTCGTTCAGCAGCAGCAGAATCTCGGCATCTGCCGCCACGCCATCGCTGCCCAACAGCTCCACGCCTGCTTGATAAAATTCCTGCTGGCGATTCTGGATGCCGCGATCGCCCTGGCGAAACACATTGGCATTATAGTAAAGCCGCTGCGGATAGGTCACCCCTTTGAGCCGAGTTGCAGCCGCACGAGCGATCGAGGCGGTCAGCTCTGGACGCAACCCCAGCGCTTCGCCTTCGCTGTTCTGAAGCTGAATCACCGTCGATTGTTCTACCGCTCCGCCCGCCATCAGCGTATCCAGGCGCTCCAGCGTGGAGGTGATGATGCGATGATAGCCCCAGCCGTGAAACACCTGCTGGAGCCGTTTTTCAATCCAACGCTTTTGCGCGACATCAAGCGGGAATAAATCCCGTGCCCCTACAGGCGGTTGATAGACCATTTATTTCTTTTTGCCGCCAAACAGCCCAAACAGACCGCCACTGCCGCTATTGGGCTTACCGCCCTTGGCTGCCGATTTAGCTTTGGGGTCGGGCGGTTTGCCTTTGGCAGCGACTTGCACCGTTTGCGTGCCGTTGGTCGCCTCCAATCTGTTTTTCCTTTCCAAGGCTACCGTATCTTGGGGATTCAACTCTAGCGCTCGGTTGAAGTGAATTTTTGCCATCGTGTTTTGGTTGGTTTTGAGGTAAATCAACCCCAAACGGGTATGGCATTCGCTGCTGGTCGGCTCTAGCGTAATCGCTTCCCGCAATTCCTGGATGGCTCTGGGGTAGTTCTGCTTTGCCTCAAATCCTTCCGATCGCCGCAAATTGGCAGCAATCAAAGCTTCGCGGGTGGGCGGCAGTTGGGGAGTTCGACTGTTGGCGGCAGGAGCAGGCTTGGCAGCAGGTTTAGCCGCTCCAGCGGATGAAGCAGCCGGAGCAGCCTTCCGCTGATTCCCCACCGATTCGCCTCGGCTTTCCTTCCGCATCAGATAAACCAGGTTTAGCTCACTAATTTGCCCGGTGATCTCCAACGTTTGACCTAGCTGCTTATATTGGTCTTTCACCAGCTCTTGCAAAGCCGTGCGGTAGACCAGATCCAAATCTGGGGAAGCCGCAAGCTGGCGGGCAGAATCGCTGGTCAACACCACCGTATCTTGCTGCTTCAGGGCTTGCTGTCCCTTCAGCCGCAGTAAGACACAGTGTTCTGTATAGCTTTTTTCCTGCGATAGCTTCTCGTAGGCGGGATTTACCATCTTGGAGAGATACTCCGCAGCCCGTCGGCGATCGACTTCATTTTCTGTGGCGCAGCTATCGGGGTGAAGGCGGCGAGCAATGCTCAGATAACGCTTGCGAATTTCTTTGACATCAACATCTACTGGCGCGCCCAAAATCGCGTGATAATCGACGAAATCCAAATTAAACAGCCCTTGGTCAATCTTCAGAGACATGCTATTTCTTCCACGACCCTTCTGTGCTAAGGGTTCCCTATAGTGTAATGGGTCTAACTTGTTGCTCGGCGTATCAGATTAAAACGAGCCAACACCCTGTAGATTTGCGGAACTATTGGGTAAATGCGCCTAGATAAACCTAACCTAGATAAACCTAAAGATAACGAGATGAATGCTCTAGCAGTGGGGAGAGGATGCACTAACATCTCTAGCGGTTGCGATCGCCAAACTAGGCAGTTCCATACCCTTCTAGCGGTTTCACCTTCAGTAATTCCTGGCTCAGAGCAGCATGGAGTTGCCCATTCGTAGCAAGAATCCGTCCGGACTCGATCGCAAATGCACCTTCATCATAAGCGGTCACTTTGCCGCCAGCTTCCTCGACTATAACAACTCCGGCTGCCAGATCCCAGACAGACAATCCGCGCTCCCAATAGCCATCCAACCGACCGCAGGCAACGAATGCCAAATCGATCGCCGCCGAGCCGCCCCGGCGAACCCCCTGGGTCAGGTGAGTCAGATGACAGAATTCGGCGTAGTTATTATCAGGAGTTTCATGGCGATCGTAGGCAAATCCGGTCACCAACAGACTCCGGTTCAGCTCAGCGGTTTTAGAGACATGAATCGGCTGACGATTGCGCGTCGCACCCAGCCCTTTAGCGGCTCGAAATAGCTCTTGCCGAAACGGATCAAACACCACGCCCACGGACGGAACACCGTTGATCAAAAGTCCGATCGAAGTGGCGTAGAAGGGGTATTGATGCGCGTAGTTTGTGGTGCCATCAAGCGGATCGATCGCCCACAAAAACTCGCTGGTGCTACTAGCGCTTCTGCCAGATTCTTCTGCCAGAATTCCATGATCGGGAAAATGCCGCTGGATAATTTCTAGAATGGCGGCTTCGGAGGCTTTGTCGGCTTCGGTGACCAGATCGCCGGGTCGTCCCTTGTCCTGGATGTCAACCAGCTTGCCAGTATAGGCTTGCAGGATGGCTCCACCCGCCAGTGCCGCTTCGGTCGCAATTTCTAAAAACGTTTGCAATGGTTCCTTCATCTCTTATCCCTCAGTGGGTGATGCAACCCGGCTGCGGTCAGCGAAATTTTCCATTCCTAGCATCCCGCTTTTCCCCTTTCCTTATTCTTCTTCCAAAGGCAAGGCTCTCCGGATTTTGCCTTTACCAAAATGGCGACCAAACTGAAGCTCGTAAACTTCATCTTCGTCCTGGGTTTCGACCTGCAAATCCGATCGCGGATAGCTAACGCACAGCAGGGCATAGCCCATCTGCCGCAGGTGTGGCGATAGCCCCATTGCTTCGGGCTGATAAACTTCGCCTGCCAATACTCGGACGGCGCAGGTGGTACAGGCTCCGTTGCGACAGGCAAACGGCAATTCAACTCCTTGGGCTTCTGCCGAGTGGAGGATGTAGCGATCGGCAGGCACTTGCACGGTGCGATAGGTATCAGTCTGGCGATCGTGGATCTGGACGGTGTACTGGACGGTGTCAATATGGCTCATGCAGGTCGATCGAAGAGTTTTATACAAAAACTCAAATTTTTGGACAGCCCAAAATCTATGATAAGGCTAGTGGGAATGCAACTGAGCCAAGTCACCTATCGGAAATTGATGATTAGGAGATTGATTTACCTATTTTCAGAATGACCTATCATCTGATAAGGTAGTGAATCTGTGGCTATCAGGTTCGATCGCGATCGAACGGGTTGAGCCATAGGTACGTTGAATCGCCTGGAGAGATGGCCGAGTGGTTGAAGGCGCAGCACTGGAAATGCTGTTTAGGGCAACTTAACGAGGGTTCGAATCCCTCTCTCTCCGTGTTTCTTGCAGTTATTTCTCTGTGGTCTCTGTGGCAATTGTCCAGCAGTCTTTGGCGATCGCCCAATCTTCCTCAGTGTGAATCACCAAGACCTTAACCGTAGACTCTGCCGCTGAAATGAGGCGATCGCGAGGATGATCTGCGTTTTGGTTAAGGTCTAGCTGTAAGCCCATGTAGCCAAATGCTTCGCAGGCAGCGGCACGGACGTTCGGGGCATTTTCGCCAACGCCAGCGGTAAACACCAGCGCATCTACACCACCCAGCGTGGCGATCATCGCTCCAATGCCGCTGCGGAGCCGATGGAGATAGACCTCTAAAGCCAACTGAGCTTGAGCGTTGCCTTGGGCGATCGCCTCCATCACCTGCCGTAGATCGTTCGAGACTCCCGACACGCCCAGCAGACCCGACTTGAGGTTCAGCATGTCATCCAGTTGGTCAACGCTATAACCTTTTTGCCGCATCAGGTACAGCAAAATGCTGGGGTCAACCGAACCCGATCGACTGCCCATCATCAGCCCATCCAGCGGCGTGAATCCCATCGTCGTATCGATGCTGCGTCCGTCGCGAATGGCAGCGAGTGAGCAGCCATTGCCCAAATGACAGGTGACAATCCGCAGAGTGGCGATCGGCTGATCGAGAAGCTGGGCGGCACGTTCGGCGCAGTAACGGTGGCTCGTGCCGTGAAACCCATAGCGGCGAATGCCTTGCTGAGTCAGCTCATAGGGAATGGCATAGGCGATCGCGGCTTCCGGCATCTGGGCATGAAAGGCAGTGTCAAACACAGCGACCTGAAGCTTGTCCTGCCCCAAGATCTGCTCGATCGCGTTGATTCCCCTCAGGTTGACCGGGTTGTGAACGGGTGCAAGGGGTGATAAGTCAGCGATCATAGCTTTAACCTCCGGCGTTATCCGGACGCTGTGAGGATAGGAACTGCCGCCATGCACCACCCGATGTCCGATCGCGTCAATCTCGGCGGGGCTGTCGATCACCTGAGTTTCGCCGCTCCAGAGGCTGCTGAGCATCCGCTCCATGACGGGCGATCGATCTTCAAAAGGCAGGGTTTCTTGCAGCTTCTTACCCTGACTGGTTTCGACTTTGACTTCGGCGACGTTCGGCTGATGCGTCCAGTCGATCTGGGCTGACCAGATGGGGTCGGGCGGCGAGTCGGGCAGATCGGCGGCGATCTCGTAGAGGCAGCTTTTCTGACTGCTCGATCCAGCGTTTAGCACCAAGATTTTCATAGGGTTCTCTAGAGTCTCTCTATAAGATTCTCGCTAAACTGCACCACTCGCGCCCAAACCTGTTCCAGCAAATTCGGCGCATCGGCATCAAACCAGTCGATCGCCCGATCTGCCCGAAACCAAGTGCGCTGCTGCTTAGCAAACTGGCGCGTGTGCAGCCCAATCAAGGCTTCTGCCTC
>JBBSFA010000048.1:0-9582 GCA_038239185.1 Elainellales cyanobacterium
AATCAGCATTAGGAATTGATTTAACGCCGGGACATCTAGCAGACCAAATAGAAAGATTCTAGAGCTTAATGTGTCTAAATATCAGATCGGCACTGTAAACCAATCCACCCCGGCTAGGTGGAAAGCGATCGGTGATAAAAAGAATTAGCTTAAGGGATTAGAATGCTGGGGAAAAAGGCAAAATTCCCAGCAGCGGGCTTTTCATCAAACCGGGCGGCAGCGATCGCATTGCTGTTGCGGTGTTGCTGAGACGCTGCACAAGAATCACATCATTGTTTTGCAGGGCTAGATTGGCTTTGTCAGCGCCGCTCTGCAACAGGTCAAGCGCGATCGATTGGCGTTCCACCGTGCCGTTTACATTAAGGTGAATTAGTTCTGCTTGCTGCGCCTGTTGCTTGAATCCGCCCGATGCCAGAATTGCCTGACTCGCAGAAGCGTTAGGCGGTAACTCTAGCCGACCCGGCTTATTGACTTCACCCACGACGCTAACCTTGATCGGGTCTGAAGTGGGCTGGGCTGGGTTCGTTTCTGGATCTGAAGCTGTTTCGGGTGCTTTGGGGATGGCGATACGATCGCCCGGTTGCAGCACCATATCTTGACTCAAGTCACCAGTCTGCAAAGTCTGCCACAGATTAACAGTCAGCGTTTGGCTAGCGCCCTCAGCAGTTCGATGAACTTGAATCTGCCGAATGTCTGCTGAAGGCGTTACACCTCCTGCTTGTTGAATGGCTTGCATCAGCGTGGGTTGCCCATTGGCAGCATCGGCTTTGCTGAGGTTGTAAGCGCCAGGGCGAATGATTTCTCCTGTGATGGCAACTGCTACGATCGAGCTGGGCTGGGCTGCACTAGTTGCTGCACTAGTCAAATTGGGCTGAGCTTCGCTTGTCTGAGCGCTTGGAGCCGGAACAGGTGAAGTCGAAGGCAACGTAGATGAAGTTGCAAACGGATCTAGAGTGACAAATGGATCTAGAGTAACAGATGCAGCGGGTGCGCTTGCTTCAGCGGAAAGAGGACTAGAGGCAGCAGGCGCTACAGGATTTACCTGAGTAGCTTCTAGTTGAACAACTTGCGGGGTTACCAATTCCAAAGGAGCCGATTGGGGAGCGGCGGGTGGCGATGCCTGCGAAGCTGTTTCGGCGACAGTTTGGGGAGTCGCGGCTGGGCTAGCTTGAGCGTTGACTTCAGGTTGATTGGCAGCGGTTAGGGAAGCGATCGCGCCTGAATCGGTACTAGCAGTTGGGGCGTTCGCTTGGGGATCAGCGCCCGTTGAGTTGGCAGCAAGGCTGGAGGGAGCTGCGGCTAAGGCTGCTAGCGCGGAGGGTTGTCCTCCTGGCGCAAACGGCAGGGTTTGAGCTGCAACCAAGGTAGAGATCGGCGGCATTCTGCCCTGATCTGCCAGTGCTTCATAAATTGCTTTTGCAGCACTAGCTCTAGTCATCCGCGAATTAAGCTGGATCTGCTCTGGCTTAATTTGCTCATCCGGAAAGGCTTTTTGCGCCATCGCCGTGAATTGCGCTTGAGTGATGAGCTGATCTGGGCGAAACGAGCCATCAGCGAACCCTTGAATAATCCCATTGTTGGCTAATGCGCTAACGATCCCCTGCGACCAATGTCCCTGCAAGTCCGAAAAAGTAGAAGAAGCGGGCGTTGCCTGCGCTGCGAGTGGCTCTGATGCGGCAACTAGCTGCGATGAATAGGTTTGCGGCGAAGTTGCAGTTGCGATCGCACCAGATGCCCCAGCAGGCTGAGTAGCGCTGGGCACTTGACCAGCAGCCTGGCTGAAAAATGGATTAGCGCTCTGTCCCAGATTTAGCTGAGACTGCATCGCGCTGTCTACTGGACTGCTGGGCGCAATCAGATTAGGCATCTGGATCGGTGCCAGCGCTGTCCGAGCGGGCTGCCAGTTCGATCGCGTGGGAATTGGCAAAGTCGCACTGATATTGGGCGACCTGCGCTGGACGCGGGGAGTAGGCAAATAGCTGTGAGTGCTGAGCGCGGGCAGGTCGCCAATTGAACTGCTAAGCTGCAAGGATTCAGGGCTGCTGGCTTGAGGGCTTTCTGATACAGCCGCTGCTTGATCTTGACTTGAGGCAACTCCAGGCTGGGCATCAGGAGCAGCAGAGTTTTGCTGATCCGTAGAGCTGTTTTGCTCGCAAGCAGTTAGGGTTGCCAACGCACAAAGTGCAATTGCGGAAGCACGGACAGGTCTTTGCATAGCCAATCGGGTAGAGGGATTTTGTTCGTCTGATAAGTCTGACTACTCCCTGATACTGAAATTCTCTTGGCTATCCGGAATGAACTTTTTGAAGTTTGCTTCATTTTTGATCCAGCGGAAGTTGGGGGAACGAATGGGCGATCGCAACTTCATTCAAAGAATCCTGCACACTGGCTCCTCTCTGCATGAGCATTTCTTGATCGGCTTTCGTCAATCCTGGATTGTCACAGAAGATGGCATCCCGAACATCCGCTTTATCCAAGCTGGCTTCTCGCAAATCTGCCTCACTCAAATCGACCCCGCGCAGATCAGTGCCACTGAGTACTGCCATACAGAGATTAGCCAGGCTCAAATCAGCCCCGCGCAGATCAGCCCCGCGCAGATCAGCCCAGCTCAGATTGGTCAACCGCAGATCAGCCCCGCGCAAATCAGTGCCACCTAGATTCGCCAACCGCAGATCAGCCCCGCGCAAATCAGCCCCGCTCAGGTTGGATCTGTGTAAGTTGATGCCAATCAGACAAGCCGTGACAAAATTGGCTCCGCTCAAGTCCGCCTCAACCAACTGCGACTGACGCAGATCGGCATCACTAAAATTAGCCCCTGAGAGATGCACCAAAGGAAACTTGATGCCAAGCAACTCGATATCCATCTCTTGATTTTGCTGCCGCCAAGCGTTCCATGACTGCACTCCCGCTTGGAGCTGGTTAAACTGTTCGACATGCGCTTGTGTGGCAATCTGTCTGGCGAGTTCAGAGATAGTTGCGATGTTGTGTTCATCTGCATGTTCATCTGCGATCGCAGAGTACTCAGTTGAAAATGGCAGTGACTCTAAGTCAGATTTCTGGGTCTGCCAAAGTCTATGCCAAAAGGTCTTTGCCGTTGATTTTGCTGCCATATACCTTTCACAATGCGCGTACTTCTGTCCAATATCCAACCCGATCCCACTCTAACCCAGCCGGAAGTTTCAGGCTTTACGCAGTCTTAGATTTAAAGAAAGAATAAATTTAAGGAATTTACAAAACACTTCAATACTTTACAAAACACTTCAATACTTTATAAAACACTTCAATACATAGAGCACTTCGATGCCTAGGACTGAGCCTTGATAGTGCCTAAAGTAAATAGGCTGCATCAAGTCTGAACCTACACATGCTGCCTTAGAACTGTCCTTACATCTCAAGACTCTGTTCGAGTTGTAGCAGCAGAAATACTTAGAGCCAAGACTATAGTATGACATATTTGTCACATATGCTCGGTAAAACCAAACTTCTGTAGGATGCGATTCTGTAGGATGTGTGGTTAGGCGTTGACCGTAATGCCGTGTTCTCTACATGAGGCACAGAGCTAATTGTAAACAGGCTTTACAAGAGTTTATTATAAGTCAGCAGCTTTTATTTACGTAGGAAAAATCGGGCTTCACAGGAACTTAAGCCAAAAGCTAAGGGTTAACCCTTAAGTTTCAACTTTATTAACTAAATAATCTTGAATTTTCCTGAAAACAAGGCAGAACTGCCCTAGATAGCTTCTCTAAGACAACTTAATTCCTCAAGATAGATAGAGTATTGGGCATCTTAGTGTCTTTGCTAATTCAGAAAGTAAACTTTAGAACAATAGCGCACTGTAACCTTTTTGTAAAGTCAACCCATAAGCCTTAACAGCGTTGGTGTTTTCGTGTAGTTATTAGATAACTAGAGGTATAATTATGCTACAGTTTTAGAATTTTATCACTGAATCTCTGTCATCTTGATAGGGATTAGCACGTTCCAGTTGGATAATTTAGATCTCTTCTATGAAGAGTGAAGGCTTTGCATCGAAGCCAGGATCGGCGGAGAAGATTAGGGTGCTTGAGGAGTGCAAACCGATCGATGGATGGACGGGGTCAGCGGCGGCAATCTAATTCAAATCGAATTTTCTTCAAGTCGCACTGTACAGCAAGAGGGGCACAGCAAGAGAGTCCAGGACAGCAAAATAGTTCAGGGGTGCGATCAGATTGCAGAGTGGAAGAGGTGAGCGCTGAAAGAGATTTCTCAACCTTTTTTGAACCGTCTTCACAACAGAGCAGGCGGGATCAATAGGCGTTTTTCTATCTAGCGGGTTGATTGAGTGTCTGAAACATCGACATCCTCTTATACCAATTTACTGTGAAGCTGCACAAATCATTGAGAGCTGAAACCTTTGATTCAGGAGCTTTTCGAGCCTTTTAATTATGTGTAGCTTCATATAAAAATGGTATTACTGTCCAATGTAATTCTGTTCAATGTACACATTGCTCAGCGATGCAAATCAGTTAGTCTCTTTGAGCCTGATGGCATTACGGATCTATTCAATTGATTCCGGTTTGGCATGAGGTTTCGTTGGGTGATGTAGGGGAAGTCCAAACTTGGAAGCGAATCGAAACCGCTAGCGAGTAGGCGTAGAATGAATTGGCACTAATTGCAGTCTCCCGCTGAAGATTTTGGATGATGCCTCCTATTCGCTCAAAATCGATCGATCCGCTCAATCAAATTTCGGCAGCCGAAATCGCAGGTTTGCCCATATCTTAAGATGCGATTCTAAACTTGAAAGATACTTTAAAGCCTACAACCATAAATTTATATCAGATGCTGAGCCACCAAGCTTTTGTAGCGATCCACCGCAGCTATTGGGTTCGCTTTTCTGTATTGATTTGAGCAGAAGAATGTATCCTAAGATGCTTTAAAATTCCACCTCAAAGTTTCACTGAAACTGACTGGACAATAGAGTAAACTTCAATTATTGGGTCATTTACCTTTGAATTCTGTACCTATTAGGTTAGGTTATTTCGCAAGAACGCAGACTTAAGCCCCTTTCTATTGAGGCGACCTGCGTTCAAGACCGTAAAAGTTGCAGAATTAGCAAGCCGAAAAAATTAAATACAGGATTAGGTTCCATACCCTAAACCTGCTGATCACGCCTAGTTTACACCTAAGTTCACGCTCATCCAAGTTCACACCCAAGTCCATGCCTCGCGTACTGCCATCATGATGAACATTTACAAGCCTTCTGACGAGATGTCTTTGTCGAATCTCTTCACGCAAATGACTGAATATCAGGCAAGCGGTTGTCTACAGATCGTGAGTGGTGCATCGGTATGGCTATTTTTTCTGCGCCAGGGGAAATTACTTTATGCTTCTAGTTCAGTCGATCCGTTTGGACGGTTGAATCGGCACATTCGTCGCCTCAGCATTCAGATCCCAACTCTTGTGAGTGCAGTGCGCGTTCAGCTTCGGTTGCTGTTTGATTCGCCATCGGTTGAACCTGGCGCAAATCACGGGTCGCTAACCGGCGCGGCGGCAAGCTCACTGGAACGCAATTCGATCGCGACAGCGCTTGCCTCCAGTCGAGACTATCGCGCCATTTGTTGGCTGGTCGAACAACGTCATCTAGCTCCCAGACAGGCGGCAAGCCTAATTGAGGACTTGGCAAAAGAGGTGACCGGGATGGTTTTATCTGTGCCGATCGATCGCTATGAACTGATCGAGCAAGACCTGAGCGAAGCTCCGCAGTTCTGCGATCTGGATCTAAAGACGTTGGTCGCACAATGTCAAGCCCAGCCGCTGCAAACTCGTGCCGTAGAGCCGACTATTCAACCGTTTTATTCTAAAGCTTTGGGTCGCACGCCCTCTGTCGATCGCTACGCTGCCCCTCCTGCCGAAGCGGTCAATGGGTCAGACAATTCTACCTTGCCCTCTCAGACCTCGCCTGTCGCCCCTGCCCCCCCTGCTGCCCCTGCCGCTAAACCCACTCATACGATCGCCTGTATTGACGACAGCCCCAGCATCTTAAACGCGATTACTAATTTCTTAAGTGATAAAGGAGTCGCTGTCATTCCGATTAATGATCCCGTGAAAGCGTTGATGCAGATTATCCGGAGCAAGCCGGACTTAATCCTACTCGATGTCACAATGCCGAATCTTGATGGATACGAGCTATGTTCTCTATTAAGAAAGCATCCGAACTTCAAACATACACCCGTGGTCATGGTGACTAGCAATACGGGTTTTATCGATCGCGCTAAAGCCAAGCTGGTCGGGGCATCGGGATACATGACAAAGCCATTTACGGAAACGGATTTGATGAAAATGGTCTTCAAACATCTCAGCTAGCAGGTGGTGAGGAAGTGCATACACTCATTGAGCGAACCATTTGAGAAAACTATTAATGAACACGATCTTGATTGTTGAAGACACACTCTCTCAATTGGAGTTAATTAGCCACTACCTGCGGGAAAGTGGCTACGCTGTCATCGGGGTCACTAATGCTAAAGAAGCCGTGCAAAAAGCGATCGCTCAAAAGCCCGACTTGATTTTAACGGATGTCGTCATGCCAGGGATGAGCGGATTTGAGCTATGTCGAACGCTGAAGCGGCATCCGGAAACGGCTCGAATCCCAGTCGTTTTCTGTACCTCTAAAGCGAAGGAGATCGATCGGATCTGGGGAATGCGCCAAGGCGCTGATGCCTACATCACGAAGCCCTTCACTCGGGAGCAATTAATCGACGCTTTGCAGGTCGTTTCAGTTTGATTTGGAGATGACTATCAAGCACAACCCTAATGAATTAACGCTATGACCCTCTCAACGCTAACCGCATTGTCTCGTCAAACTGGTGGAGCTGGAGATGCCTACCTTAGATTCCAGATTGCCCCGCAGACCCCAGCTATCATCCCAATGCGATACGTGCAGGAAGTGCTAATGCTGCCGATTCGGCGGCTGACGATGATGCCAAATATGCCTGCGGCAATGCTGGGGCTGATGAATTGGCGCAGCCGCATTCTTTGGGCGGTTGATTTGGCTCAACTGCTAGGATTGCCCATGCTCGATACGATGCTTCAGCAATATATTCTAGTGTTGATTCAGGTTGGGTCTGTGCAACTGGCATTAGCGGTTCGGGAAGTAGAAGGAATTACTCGACTTCACTCCACGGCGATTCAGTCTTTGGATGAACAGCTACCAGAGGCTTTGCAGCCCTATCTGCGGGGCGGCGTTTTGTCACGACAAGATGCTTCTACCGCAGAGTTGCTGCTGGTGCTCGACACAGAAGCGATTTTACAGTCTCCTATTCTCCATCGGATCTAGCTCCCACTGGTTGGCTCCCATTAAAGATTGTTTTTTCGCAGCCCACTTTTTCAATGTTTGTCTTGAGTTCATATTTACCATTTAGTTCGTGTTCATACGAGTTTTCCTATGACCTTACAATCTCGTCAGCCGTTGAATCGCGATTCCTTCCCCGCGCCAGAAGACGCAAATGAGCATGATCCATCCGATCGATCGTCTGCTGATGCCAAACAAGATTCCTCTTATGATCTTCAGTACCGGGGTGTGAAATACAACGTGACGAACAGCGCGCCGACTCGCAACACGCCAATTACCCGATCCTCTCGGATGCGGTGGTTCTATAAACTGCCGATTCAGCGGAAGATGTTTTTGGCGCTCCTCGCATCCCAGTTGCTGTCGATTGTAGGGTTAGTGGGAGTGGGATCATGGCTGTTGCTTCGGGATGGACAGACCCAGTCTGTCAGTAAAGCGAAGTCGGAACTAGCGGTTCTGGAGGCAGAATATGCTGAACGCACGGATCAAATGCAGACCACTCTGCGACTTCGCGCCGAAGACAACTTGGTGCTTTCGGCTGCCAAAGAATACGATACAACTGGTTCTATGTCGCAAGACAATCTCGATCAACTCCGAAGTTTTCTACGCCGTTCAGCCAGGACGCAGAAGATCGAGTACTTGACATTGGTTAATTCAAAGCACGAAATTATTGCCAATGCAAACGCGAACCGCAGTGGCGATCGATTTGATCCAGGGGGATTAGTGGAGCGGGTACTGGATAGCTCAGAAGGGCTAAGTACCAATGTGATTGTGCCGTGGTCAGAACTCAAATCAGAAGCTCCACCGCTGCCCAAAGGATTGGTCAATCAAGATGCGCTGATTGAATATGTCTTGGTTCCAGTCAAAGATCCGGCAAGCCAGAATGTGATTGGGGTGCTCATCGCTGGAGCACTTGCCAGCAGCAACTCGGAGTCAATGTCTTCGACGATCGATTCCTTTGGGCAGGGATACAGCGGCATTTACCAGTATCCCTCAACGGGTAAACCGATTCTAGCGGTTTCTGTTGCCCAAGATCCGGGTAACCCAGCCACCGGACAAGCCTTAGAGCGGCAGCTCAATCAACCCCTGTTTGATCCGGCTATTCTATCGGCTGCGACTAAAGCGAATGGGCAAGTGGTCACCGCTCCTGCAACTCAAGGCAATCACTCTTACACGCTGGCAGCCAAGGCACTGCTCAATGCCGAGCAAAAGCCAGTCGGCATCTTAGTCCGGGCAACGTTAGAAGATAGCTTGAATAAGCTGCTATACGATAGTTTTCTGCTTCAGTTATTGGTCGGGGCACTAGCGCTGGTGGGCAGCACGGCACTCGCGTTACGCTTAGCCCGATCGATCGTGCATCCAGTGGAGGAACTGCGGCGGATTCATCTGGGATTTGCAGCGGGCGATCGCCAAGTCCGCGCTCGGATTTTTGCCGAAGATGAAGTTGGTGAACTGGCAGCCTCTTTTAACGAGCTAGCAGACGGCGTGGTGCTGTCTGAATCCATGCTGAAAGATCAAAATCAGGTGCAGGAGCGCGTCACCGACAGCGAACGCAAGCTGAATCGGGTCATGACCCGAATTCATTCTTCGTTGAATCGCACAGATGTCTTAAATACGGCAGTTCAAGACATTCGGGTGGCGATGGAGGTCGATCGCATTCTAGTGTACATTTTTGACGAAAACTGGCACGGCACTGTGATCGCGGAGTCGGTTGATCAGCGCTTTCCCACGTCATTAGGAAAAACCATTATTGATCCCTGTTTCGCGACAGATTATTTAAACAAGTACCGTCAGGGACGAGTTCAGGCCACGAATATTGTTTACAAAGCCGGACTGACCGCCTGTCATCTTGATCAGCTAGAGCCTTTAGAAGTTAAGGCAAATCTAGTTGCGCCGATTCTAGAAAAATCGGAGTTGATCGGACTTCTGATTGCCCATCAATGCTCAGGTCCTCTATACTGGCAGCCAGAAGAAATTAACTTCTTGCGGCAGATGGGATTCCATTTAGGGTTTGCGCTAGAGCAAGCCGACTTGTATGGGCAAAAAGAGACTGCCCGTCTGCAAGCTGAGCGGCTGTCGGAAGACCAGCGACTGCAAAAGGAAACCCTGCAACAGCAGCTTCTCATTCTGTTGAGCAGCGTAGAAGGCGTGTCGCATGGCGATTTGACGGTACGAGCGGAAGTAACTTCCGAGGAAATTGGCACGGTCGCGGATTTCTTCAATGCGATCGTGGAAAGTCTGCGGGAGATTGTGACGAATGT
>JBBSFA010000049.1:0-9573 GCA_038239185.1 Elainellales cyanobacterium
ATTTCGGAAGCAGTGCGCGGCGAAGGGGCGTATTTGATCAACAGCGAGGGCGATCGCTTCATGGCAACCTATGCCCCCAGCCGCATGGAGCTAGCCCCCCGTGATATCACTTCCCGCGCCATCACCCGCGAAATCCGCGCCGGACGTGGTATCAACTCAGACGGCAGCGCTGGCGGCGCGTTTGTATATCTCGATCTGCGGCACATGGGCAAAGAGAAGATTATGAGCCGCGTTCCCTTCTGCTGGGAAGAGGCACATCGGCTAGTCGGCATTGATGCGGTGACGCAGCCGATCCCCGTTCGTCCCACAGTGCATTACTCGATGGGCGGCATTCCGGTCAACACCGATGGACGGGTGCGGAGCGGCGTGGGAGATGGACTGGTAGACAGCTTTTTCTCGGCGGGTGAAACGGCTTGCGTTTCGGTGCATGGCGCGAATCGGCTGGGCAGTAACTCGCTGCTGGAATGCGTGGTATATGGCAAGAGAACCGGAGCGGCGATCGCGCAGCATGTCCAAAATCGCAAGCTTCCAGAAGTTGATGAACAGCACTATCTGCGTCAAGCGGAAGAACAGCTTCAGGCATTAATTGCTCGACCGGGAGAATATCGGATTAACCAGGTACGGCAGGCTTTTCAGGACTGCATGACTGACTACTGCGGCGTTTTTCGCACCGAGAGTTTAATGCGCGAAGGGTTGGAGAAACTGCAAACGATCCGGCAGCAGGCAGAGCGCGTTTATCTGGATGACAAAGCCGCCCTTTGGAACAGCGAACTGGTCGAAGCGCTAGAGCTACAAAGCCTACTCACGGTCGGTGAAATTATCCTGACGGGCGCACTCAACCGCCAAGAAAGCCGAGGAGCACATTGCCGCGAAGACTTCCCCGATCGCAATGATGCCGACTTTCTCAAACACACAATGGCATTCTATTCCCCGGCAGGCATCGATATCCAGTCGCGCCCCGTGGCAATCACCCTGTTTGAGCCGCAAGAGCGCAAATACTAACCGTCTACCCCGCCTTAATTCCTATGCCGCTGATTAAAGTCCAAACCTCGATCGCGCCCGATTCTTCAAGCGTTTCTACGCTGCTCAAAGATCTCTCTGCCAGTCTCGCCAAGCATCTCGGCAAGCCAGAGTCCTATGTGATGACTGCCTTTGAGCCAAATATCGCCATGACGTTCGGTGGCACTACCGAACCAGTCTGCTACATCGAAATCAAAAGCATCGGCACGATGAGTCCGACGCAAACCAAAACGATGAGCCAGGATTTCTGTCAAAAAATCCAACAGGCGATCGGCGTGCCAATGAACCGCACCTACATTGAGTTTGCCGATGCCAAAGGAACCATGTGGGGCTGGAACGGCGCTACCTTTTAGTTAAAGCTGGAGCGATCGCCATGACCTGCATGCGATCACCTCTAAAAAAGAGATTGTGTACCCTGATAGAGATTATGTTGATAGGCAAAGCGTTGAGAGAGGAGGCTGGCTAGCATTGACTCACACTCTTGTCAAATGGACGATCGCAGACTATCACCAGATGATTGAGGCTGGCATTCTGGCTAATCGCAGGGCTGAGCTTTTGAACGGAGAAATTGTCGAGATGCCCTCTGAGGGAGCGCCACATGCAGGACTTATCACCAGAACCGCCGAGTATCTTAGAGAACTGCTAGGCTATAGCGTTTTGGTGCGCGAAGGGCATCCAATCACCCTTCCAAGTAACAATTCAGAGCCAGAGCCGGACATTGCTATTGTGGCGCGATCGCCCTCCTACTACATGCAGCAGCATCCCTACCCTGAAGATATTTTTTGGCTGATTGAGTTTTCTAACTCCAGTCTCAAAAAAGACTTAGACCCAAAAGCTAAAATCTATGCTGCTGCTGGCATCGCCGAATACTGGGTAGTCAACTTTCAGGCAAGAAAACTGGTGGTGATGCGCGATCCAGCAGGCGGGGAGTATCGATCGCAGGTTGATTGGCAGACAGGGACGATCGAGCCACTGGGATTTGCAGGTGTGGCGGTAGAAGTCGATCGGATGTTACCGTGAAAAACCACCGAGCTAGGTGCCTACGATCACCCTAACTGCCAATCAAGTCTTTGCGGCGGGTAGCTAGAGTAACCCCACAAAGTGCAAAGGTCCATGTCCGCTGATCAGCTCCACTAGCAGCGCAATAAAGCCCAGCATCGCAATCCGCCCGTTCCAAACCTCGGCAGAAGTCGTTAGCCCCCACGCCCAGCCCTCTTGGGGATACATCTTCACCTGCTTTTCCATCTGCGGCACTTCCGACAGCTTCAGGCTCGGTGAATTGACTGCCTTTATGACTAGCTCGGCTAAATCGTTGATAAAAATCGGATGCGTGTTCAGAGCCGGAACGCGCTGAAAGTGGTGAATCCCCGCCTCTTCAGCAACTTCTCGATACTCCATATCAATTTCTTGGAGCGTTTCAATATGCTCCGAGACAAAGCTAATCGGCACCACCAGCAGGTTTTCTGTCCCCGCTTCAGCCAGCTCTTTGATTGCCTCTTCTGTGTAAGGCTTCAGCCACTCCACAGGACCTACTCTGCTCTGATATGCCAGCGTATGCGCGTTGGGACGATTCAGCGTTTGCATGATCAGCGCCGTGCAGTCCTCAATTTCTTTCTGGTAGGGGTCGCCTGCCTCTTCGACGTAGCTGACCGGAACCCCATGGGCGCTAAAGAAAAGATGCACCTGATCGGGCTGCTCAAACTGATCGAGCTGCTGGGCAATCAAATCTGCCATTGCCGCCAAATAGCCCGATCGATCGTACCAGGAAGAAATCACCGTATAGTCAATCTGAGCCAGTGCCGGGTCTTCTTCCCAGAGCCGCGCCAATAGCCGGAAGCTAGAGCCGCTGGTGCTGATCGAGAACTGCGGATACAGTGGCAGAATCACTAGCCGATCGACCCCATCGCGCTTGATCCGGGCGATCGCCTCTTCGGTGAACGGATGCCAGTAGCGCATCCCTATGTACACCTGGGCATCCTGCCCTTTCTGCTTCAGAGACTCTTGCAGCGCTTGGGCTTGCTCCTCAGTAATGCGGCGCAGCGGCGAGCCACCGCCAATCAGCTTGTAGTTTTCCTGCGATTTGCGGGCGCGGCTGGTGGAGATCAGCCATGCGAGCGGCTTTTGCAGCCAGGTAAAAGGCAGGCGAATAATTTCCGGGTCGGAAAACAGATTAAACAGAAAAGGGCGAACGTCCTCTAACTGGTCTGGTCCACCTAAGTTCAGTAGTAAGACACCAACACGACCCATGATTATTTCCCTTTCCTTTAATCTTTGTGACTGATTTTAACAATAAAAAGTTTTTATTTTCAGACTGTCTGACCAGAGAGACAGGTTGTCGATCGAATAGGCAGCAACTCAACGAAGTCTTGCCCATCAGCAGTTAATGCCCACCTGTCTGTCTTTCACTCATTGACTTTTCATTGACTAGATTCCACGCCAGCGTTTTTGATTATGATCTTTTTTAAAGTTTACTTTCTTAGATTAAAGGCTGATAGGTCACCCATCTGCAAGAAATCTAACAATCTAGCCTGAGTTAATCTGACAATCTTGATTCTGTTCTATTCGATCGCGCTCTGAAACTTCGCTGTATGGCTTCTTCTCCTTCGCCAGATCTCGCTAAAGGCACAGCCGAGCTTGACGATCGCATTGCCCAAACCAATCACCGACTCAAAGCGGCGCAACTGGGCTTGCAGATTGAGCGGCGCGGCAACAAACTGGCTTTGCGAGGCACATTGCCGCCCCGCCCCGACAGTCCGCGTCTCCGACCACACCAGCAGCGAGTGCCGATCGATTTGCCCGCCACGCCTGCCGGACTGAAGCAAGCAGAAGCCCAAGTCAAAGTGATTGCAGGACAGTTAATTCAAGACAGCTTTGACTGGCGGCAATACCTCCCTGTCGCAGGGGGCGGACACCTGTCTCAGATGGATTTAGCCCAAAAGCTGCAAGCCTTCGAGATCCATCTCTTGACCCAACTCAGCCAAACCAGCAAACCCGCTTCGCTCAAAACCACCTGGCAGACTGCCTATGCGCCCTATCTGCGAAAACTCACGGCGATCGCCCAGTCTTCCAGCCAGCTCAGCCTCTCTGAACTGATTTATGCCACCGTCTACGCCACTCCTGCTAACTCCCGCAGTCGCCAAGTTTGCTGTACGGCATTGGGGGCACTGGCAGAATTTTTGCAGCTTGAACTGCCGATCGCCCTCAAAACCCTCTGGGGAAGCTACAGCCCCAGCCAAACCCAAGCCCGCGATCTGCCCACCCACGCCGAGATTGTCGCCGCCTATGAGCTGATCCCCAATCCGGCTTGGCGCTTTGTCTATGGCATCATGGCGACCTATGGCTTACGCAATCATGAGGTGTTTTTTTCGGACTATAGTGCGCTAACCCAGGCGAGTCCAGAGGCTGTGATCGAAGTGCTGGACACCACCAAAACCGGAAGCCATGAAGTCTGGCCTTTTTTGCCAGAGTGGATCGAAACCTTTAATCTGCGATCGATCGTCCTGCCTCGGCTGAATACTGACCTCAGCCGCACGACGCTTCAGCGGATTGGGCAACAGGTCACCTGTCAATTTCGCCGCTATCAGATTCCTTTTTCGCCGTATGACCTGCGCCACGCTTGGGCAGTTCGTACCATTCACATTGGCTTGCCCGATACGGTTGCGGCACGGATGATGGGTCACTCTGTGGCGATTCACACTCGGACTTACCATCGCTGGCTGACCCGGCGCGATCAGCAGCAGGCAGTTCAGGCGGCATTGGCAAGGATGCAGCAGGATAAAAAATAGGTTGGAAATCAAACGCCAAAATCCCATATAATGGAAAACGCTGTTTAACTTAATTTAGGAAGCAATTCTCTTCACATGGCTAAAAAGAGCATGATTGAGCGCGAGAAAAAGCGCCAGAGAACGGTCGCAAAGTACGCTGAGAAACGACAGGATTTACTCGACCAGTTCTCTAACGCCGACTCGCAGCAGGAAAGACTAGACCTGCACCGCCAAATTCAGCAGTTGCCCCGCAACAGCGCTAAGACCCGCGTTCGCAACCGCTGCTGGCTCACAGGTCGTCCCAGAGGCTATTACCGCGACTTCGGGCTGTCTCGCCATGTCATGCGGGAAATGGCGCACCAAGGGCTGCTGCCGGGTGTCGTCAAGTCTAGCTGGTAGATCTGGACATTAGGCTAGACTGCTGACGCTTTCTAATAAGTTGGACAAATCTTCGGCAGTCTCCTTCGATACGTGAGACTGTCGAGGTTTCTATAAGCATTTTTTAGAGATATTTAGGAATTTATGTGCAAGACGATCGCTCGAAAAGCGATCGTCTTTTTTTGTCTCCTCTGTCCAGTGCTATCCTGTTGGGCGAAGTCCGGTTACAGTCAATCGCTCTTGATTCAACTTCCCTTGATTCAACTTCCCTTGATTCAACTTCCCTTGATTCAGCCTTCCTCCGTGCAGCCTTCTCCCCTTGAACATCCGCTTCAGCCCGGTCAAATTTTCCAGAGTTTCGGCGGGCATTTTACCTATCGGGTGATTGGGGCTTGCTGTCGGCTGTTCGATCGCGAAGAGTTGCCTTATCCCTGCTGCCGCATTGCTTGGCGCGGCAAAGAACCGAGCTGGCGGCGGATTGGCAAGCGGTTCACGCCAGATTTGGCGACTCGGAATAGTCCGTCTTACTGCGTGGAGATTTTGGGTCAGGAGTCTGCGGGGCGATCGCTGGTGATCACGCTCTATGCCGTCAAGCTCTCCCCATCGGTGCGGGAGTGGTGGCATTCCAAGCGGATGCAAGCGATCGATCCAGTGCATGAAAATCAAGTGCATAAAAGCCTCGATGAGTCCCAATTAAAAGACGGGTAGTCCAATATTTTTTGATTGGGAACTTTTGCGGCGGGGCGATCGTCCACCAAGGTCAGCAGGCTAAAATTCGGTATCGTAATCGCACACAATCACATCAGCTCAAGTCAGCGAATCACACAAGGATTTCACCATGGTTAGACAATCAGGGACGAGCGAAGCCGAAAGGCAAGGGCGATCGAGACTACGGGTCAGAACGGCTGGGGTTTTGCTCAGCGTCATCAGCGGTGCGGTGGGGCTGCCCTTGGTTGGATTGGCACAGTCTCCAACCAGTCCAAACGCGCCTGCTCAGACCACCCAGCCCACTGCCCAGCTCAATACCCGGTTCACCTGCGAGTACGTCAACGGCGAGTACACCGTCATGTACAATCCGCAGAGCCAGCCCGGACAGAGCTACGCTTGGGCAAAGCCGGGTCAGATGGGTGGCGGTTGGTCGCCCGATCGCCGCTGTGCTGAAATTAGCCGCCGTTTGGAGTCCTATCGCCCCGATGGCTTGGAGGAAATGAAGACCTCCACCGAGAATGGCTACAACATAGTCTGTGTCACCACGCAATCTAATCCGAGTTGTCGAATTGTGCTGACGGTTCCGCAAGGGCAAGACCCGAATTCGACCCGCGATCGCGTTTTTTCTAACTTGACGGTTGCCGATAGTGGACAGCAAACCGGGGCAGTCAATACTTTTACGGGCAGCAACAGCAGAGGCATTATCAACCAGATCGGACAGGCGATCGGCGTTGACTTGTCTTCGGTTACAGGTCGGCATCGCAGCTCTTCTAATGCGGATGGGATTAACCTGCGTCCTTTCCTCGATCGCGCCGATGGGGGCACAGGAGAGCATTTGAAATAGTTTGTCAGGTCTAATGTAGAATTTGGTGTAGGGTGCGATCGTCTTGGCAATTGAACTTGACGGCTGACCCTCGATCGCCCAGAGTGCTAAACGTGGTAGTATCCCTCTTGCTTCCTGAGCAAGTTTTCTCGCTAAAAATTCCAGCCCCAGCAATTTCTCTGCCACTCAACTATTCATGCAGCCACAGCACTCCCTCCGCCGCACCAAGATTGTTGCTACGATCGGACCCGCCACGAGCAGTCCAGAGGTTTTACGCGAGCTGATTGAGGCAGGAGCCACAACGCTACGGCTAAACTTCTCGCACGGCACTCACGATGATCACCAGCGCAGCATTCGGCTCATCCGACAGGTGTCGTTTGAGCTGAATCAGCCTGTCGGGATTTTGCAGGATTTGCAGGGTCCAAAGATTCGGCTGGGAAAATTCAAGGATGGTCCTATCACTTTGAAAAAGGGCGATCGATTTGTGCTGACGAGTCGATTGCTACCCGGAACTCAGGAAATCAGCTCAGTCACCTATGAGCCGCTAGCGGATGAAGTTCCGGTCGGCTCGGCGATCCTGCTGGATGATGGACGGGTTGAGATGGTGGTGGAGCAAGTAGACAAAGTTGCTAGAGAACTACACTGCAAAGTGGTGGTAGAAGGCGTTTTGTCGAACAACAAAGGGGTTAACTTTCCCGGCGTTTATCTGTCGATTCGGGCGATGACCGACAAGGATCGGGAAGATTTGACGTTTGGCTTAGATCAAGGGGTAGATTGGGTCGCGCTGAGCTTTGTCCGCAATCCGCAGGATATGCTGGAAATTAAAGAGCTGATTGCCAGCGCCGGGAAAAATGTGCCCGTGATTGCCAAGATCGAGAAACATGAGGCGATCGAGCAGATGGAAGCCGTACTGTCGCTGTGCGATGGGGTGATGGTAGCAAGGGGCGATTTGGGCGTAGAGCTGCCTGCTGAAGATGTGCCTGTCTTGCAGAAGCGGCTGATCGCCACGGCAAATCGCTTGGGCATTCCGGTGATCACCGCCACCCAAATGCTGGACAGCATGGTGAGCAATCCTCGCCCCACCCGCGCCGAAATTTCGGACGTAGCGAACGCCATTCTCGACGGCACAGATGCGGTAATGCTGTCGAATGAAACGGCGGTCGGCAAATATCCCGTCCAAGCCGTAGAGACAATGGCGCGGATTGCCAACCGGATTGAACGAGAACCAAGGCTACGTACCTCGGAAGA
Organism: Elainellales cyanobacterium; assembly: GCA_038239185.1. Taxonomy (GTDB): domain Bacteria; phylum Cyanobacteriota; class Cyanobacteriia; order Elainellales; family Elainellaceae; genus FACHB-886. The sequence goes on from JBBSFA010000049.1 coordinate 7,942, forward strand.
TATGCCGGGGCGATCGATCCCCAACTCCATCAGCCAAGCCGTAGGACGCATTGCCGAACAGCTTGATGCGGCTGCGATCATGACGTTGACCAAAACAGGCGCAACCGCCCGCAACGTCTCGAAGTTTCGCCCTAGCAAGCCGATTCTGGCAATTACGCCGCATGTGGATGTGGCGCGGCAGCTTCAGCTCGTCTGGGGAGTGCGTCCGCTGCTGGTGCTGAATCTGCCGTCCACGGGGCAAACTTTCCAAGCGGCGATGAATGTGGCGCAGGAGAAAGAGCTGTTGCATCAGGGCGATCTGGTGGTGATGACCGCTGGGACTTTGCAAGGAGTCGCAGGCTCTACCGACTTGATCAAGGTGGACATGGTGACGGCAGTATTGGGCAAGGGCACTGGCATCGGGCAAGGCTCGGTCAGCGGTCGCGCCAGAGTCACCCATCACAGCCGAGATTTGGGCAACTTCAACCCTGGAGAAATCCTAGTAGTCTCTAAAACCAGCGCCGACTATATAGAAGCAATCAAAAAGGCGGCAGGCGTAATCACAGAAGAAGAAAGCCTGACCAGCCACGCTGCGGTAATTGGGCTGCGGCTAGGCGTTCCGGTGATTGTCGGAGTCAGCAACGCCACCGATTTGATCCGCGACGGCGTGATTCTGACGATCGATGTCCAGCGTGGTCTGGTCTATTCCGGCACAACCAACTCAGCTCAATCAGATACGGTGCTGTTAGCCTGACGCTTGTTAGCTTGATGCATTGCGATCGTCAAGCCTTTTCTTTAGGCTTTCTCAGAATCCGCGAAACCTCGACTGCAATCTCTGGAAACGCGATCGGCGTAGCTGTGCCGATCGAGAAAATTTCTTGCGACTGATAGACTCCGTTCACCGGATCGCGCAGCACAATCAACTGCATTGCTTTCAGATTGATCACCCAATAGTCTGCAATGCCGGCTGCCGCATAGAGTTTAGCTTTGGCATCCAAATCTTTTTTGAGGCTGGTGTTTGAAAACTCGATCAGCCAGTAAATATTTTCTGGATAGGGGTGATGTTCCCAGTATTCATCTTCGATATTGTCTTGCAGCCGTTGAACGATCGCCAGATCGGGTTCTGGCTCTGAGTTGCTAGAGGGAATTGTGATCGGGTGTCCTTCCCGCACCAAGGCTCGATCGCCCAACAGACGCGCTAAATAGTCTCTGGCGCTGGTGCTGAGGCTAGAGTGCGGGGTAGCTTCTGGCGACCTCTCGACAATTTCTCCATTCAACAGCTCAACGGCGCGATCGCGCAGGATGCCAGCCTCAATCATCTGGTGATAGTCTTCGATCGTCCACTTGGCGGCAGTTGTGGTCATGGTGACTGCAAATGGTTTCATTGTGCTAGCTCAATCGTAGCGTTTGCGCGGGTGCTGCGATCGCAAATCCAGAAAAGTGCTTCAGTACGCTTGTGCAGTTGCGATTTTTATTTTATGCTTTCCAGCACTGGTGTTTTCACTTAATTAACCCAAGCATCAGTAGTCAGGCTTAAGGTGAGGCGCTGATTAGGGAAGATGACACCGACCCTAACCAGCTAGCCCAAACTCTGATCTAGGCAGAAGTATAGGCTGATCGATTAAAACATCGATCGCCTCGCTAATGCAAAAC
>JBBSFA010000050.1:0-9572 GCA_038239185.1 Elainellales cyanobacterium
ACCCGACTTTTGCTCGAAGTCCCCCAGAATTGGGGGATTTAGGGGGCTGATCACGTTGAGCGATCGAACAAAGACTTGTGTGTACACGGTAGCCTCGCTTTTAACAGGATGAGTCAGCCCTATGAGTCAGCTTTTCTGGTCTAGCTGTCAGACTTTCTTTCGGCAATTGGCTGTGCGCCGATCGCTTTTCCGTAGAGCGATCGTTTCCCTGATGCTGTTTAGTTTGACTGCACTTGTCTCTCTATCCTGTTCGCAGCTTATCACGCCAGCCACAACGCCAGTCACAGCGCCAGTCACAGTGCCAGCCTCTGGATCAGGAACAGGATTGGCGCTCGGCACTAACTTGGGCGGCATTGCGGATTGGTCAACCGAAGTCCCCTTTTTAGATGCCTTCAAGTCAGCGCGACAGTGGATTACCCAGTGCGAATCGGGGGAACCAGACTGTAAAGGTAGCTGGTCAACCGATGAATATGACAAACTCGATCTAGATGCCCAAGGCTGGGTCAAGTCGCTGCCTGCGCCCAACGATCCGCCTGAATTCACGCGCGTTCGCACCATTTTGTTTGGCGGCAGCGGCAAGTATCCCGGCGGCAAATATGTCGTGCTATATGACGGCGAGGGAACGATCGCCTACACCTATGATGCCGTCAAAGACGAAGCCGCTTCCCGCCCCGGACGCGATGTCCTCAACGTCGATTTCTCACGCGGCGGTGAAGGAATTCACCTGATTATCACCGCGACCGATCCGCGTAAGACGGGCAACTATATTCGGAATATTCGGGTTGTGCCGATCGCCTACGAAGCCACCTATCAAAAAGAAGTCTTCAACCCAGTTTTTCTAGAGCGCGTCCGCAAGTTTAGCGCCCTGCGATTCATGGACTGGATGAACACCAACCAGACGCAGCAGAAAGACTGGGCAAATCGTCCCAAAGTTGAGGATGCTTCCTATGCGCTGGGCAAAGGAGTACCCGTTGAAATCATGGTGCAGCTTGCCAATCGACTGAAAGCAGATCCCTGGTTCAACCTGCCGCACGCCGGAACCGATGACTACTATCGCAACTTTGCCCTCCTAGTCAAACAGCATCTCGATCCGCAGCTCAAAGCCTACGTTGAGCTATCCAACGAAGTCTGGAACTGGTCGTTTCCGCAAGCGCAGTATTCCTTGCAGCAAGGCAAAGCCCGCTGGGGACAAGACAAAGGTGATGCGTTTACGCAATGGTATGGAATGCGATCGGCACAGCTTGCCGACATTTGGAAGCAGGAATTTGGCACGGCTGGCGATCGCGTAGTCGCCGTCTTTGCGACTCAAACCGCCTGGAAAGGCTTAGAAGATCCGCTGCTCAACTGTCCGTACTGGGTCGCAGAAGGCAACAAGCCTTGCTATCAACATGCTGATGCCTACGCGGTCACAGGCTACTTTAGCGGCACCTTGGGCGCACCCGAACATCAAAAGGAAGTCGAATCCTGGCTAGCTCAACCGGATGGCGGCGTGAGTAAGGCGATCGAGCAGCTTGGCGATCGATCTACGTTCGGCGGAGATGTCAAAGGGGTAGTTGATTATTTTGGCTATCATGCCAACGTTGCCAAATCCAAAGGGCTGCGACTCTTGGTCTATGAGGGGGGGCAGCATGTCGTCGGCTGGCAGGGCGTTGAGAATAATGAGAAGCTGACCAATTTGTTTATCGCAGTCAACCGCAGCCCTAAGATGCGTGAACTCTATACGCAGCTCTTAAACGGCTGGCAGCAGCAAGGCGGGACGCTGTTCATGCACTTCGTTGATATTTCTGATCCAAGCAAATGGGGAAGTTGGGGCGCGCTGGAATCCGTGCTTCAGGAGCATTCGCCTAAATACGATGCGCTGATTGATTTTATTCAACAGCACCGATTGCGCTAAAAGTAGCAGCACCTACGAGCAATTCCGGCTGTTGAGACTGCCATCTGACATCGTGGTTTTGCAGAGCTTGGCAGCCGTTAAGGGAACGCCCGTTATATCTGCCCCTGCTAAATTTGCTCGCCGCAGATTGGCATTACCAAGCGTAGCCCCTTGCAAATTTGCGCCCGTCAGGTTGGCTTTGGAGAGATTGGCACCGTCCAGATTAGCGCCGCGCAAATCGGCATGGCTCAAGTTCGCCCCGCCCAAATAAGCCCCGCTGAGGTCAGCCCCGCGCAGATTCGTGTCGCTTAAATCAGCGTTGCCAAAGTTGGCATCTCGCAGGTGAGCTTTGGGCAAATCGGCGCGGGCTAAGTCGGCTCTGGGCAAGTTTGCCCGCACCAAATTGGCATTGTGGAGCTTAGCGTTTCGCAGCTCTGCACCCCCTAGATCGGCTCTCGGCAGGTTAGCTCCCTGCAGGATCGCCCGATTTAAGTTGGCATCGCCTAAGTTGGCATCCTGAAGCTGGGCGTTGGTCAGATCCGATCGCGCCAAAGTACTGTTGCCCAAATCGGCGTTGCTCAGGTTGGCGTTGCGAAGCGTGGTGTCTCCCAAATAGGTTCGATTCAGGTTGGCTTCACTCAGGTTGGCATCTTGCAGCAAAGCCCCATTTAAAATGGCATCTTCTAGATTTGCCCCGTTCAAATTTGCGTGGGTTAGATCTGCTTCGCTGAGGATCGCGCTCGACAAATTGGCATCTCGCAAATTGATATTCGCCAGCTTAGACCGCCGCAACCCAGTATCTTCTAGATTTGCGCCTTCTAGATTCACGCCAGCTAGATCTACTCCATCCAGTTCGCATCTGACGCAAACTTTTTTTTCCAACAGATGCTTCACCCGATCGACTCTAGCCGCACGGCTGAAGATCATGGAGCCAAATAAGGCAAACAGCAGTCCGAAAAACACAATCAGGATCGCAAATGCCCGGAGATCGCGTTTGTCCAGGCTGGCTAATTTGAGCTTGGCTAATTTGAGGGCGAACATGAGGAAGCAGAGCAACAAAGCTTAGGATACCGAGACCAAAAGAATGCACCATACGCTATCTTAAGCCTGGATGCGTTCTAGGAAGCACAGGAGAAGCGATCGGACACCTGCGCGATCGCCTGCTCACCTTAGCAAGACCTACTTTGAACCTTAGCAAGACTTACTTTGAATTGCCAAATAGCCCTGCAAATGTTCCGTCATGTCTCTTGGGGTCTTTCTTCTGCTTCTTATTTTCACCAGAATCTGCTTTCGGTTTTTTAGATTCTTTATTGCCCTTTTTTTCTTTTGACATGGTAATTCTCCGCACCTTCCGTAAATATTAAGCGCAAGTCATGTGATCGCCAGCGGCACTGATGCTCAGAACAGCACCGCTCATCAGCAGCAAAAGATCGACTAGATCCCCAGGTAGTCGGCAGATAGGAGGCGTTCATTGTGCAGTTTGCCGTCTGGCATTTTTGCCCCGTTCAAATTTGCCCCGCTTAGATTAGCGCCTCTCAAGATAGCCCAATTGAGATTTGAGTTGCTCAGGTTTGAATTGCTCAAGTCCGATCGGCTCAAATTCGCCCCGGTAAAATCAATGTTGCTCAAATTGGCTTTGATCAAATCAATCCCTTTCAGATTTTGCGACCTAAAATCTCTTTCTCCCTCTGTATATCGTTTCAAGAACTCGTTGGCATCCATATCGTCTGCCTCGCAACGTGTAGCGTCGTCGCCTAGTATGTTCACATACTAATCTAAAACTTATCCTCTTTAACCATTCTAAAGTTAGAGATAGAGATTGATTCAGTTGCAGGATGGAAATTGAATCATACTGCACACAAATCTGTCTCAATCAGAACTACCGTTGTTTCTCCACCCACTCTGCCACAATCAGGTTTGGATCCCAACGCCATCTCAATGTGATACGTCCAAGTTTCAGCTTCATATCGGTAGCTTCGCACAATTCCCTCTCCACCCAAAAAGCTAACCCGTTGAGCAGTATAAAAACTGGGTGCTTCGCTAAATGTTGCAGCCATAGATTTAGGTCGTTGCAGCGCTACAGAACGGTGTTTTATCGATCGCCTTCGTCACCCATTCTTGAATAGTGGTCGGATAGGCAATGCTGGGTAAAAGCGTCAGATTCCAGACCTCATTTACGAAACAGTCAAGGTCAATGGGCTTGAGTAGATAGGCTTCAACCTGTACTGGCAACTGCTGAACGATCGTTGGAGAACAGGTTGAAGTGATTAGAATAGTAACCGCTTTGCCGCTAACTGGCGCAAGGTATCTGATTCGCTGAAGCAATGGATAAACGCTCTCACCCAGGAATCTTATTTCACAAATTAAAATCGTGGGCGTGTACCGATCGAGCAGATCTAATGCGGCTTTGATTGAACCTAGCGTTGTTACCTTTGCTCCATAGCTTTCCAAGAAAAAAGCATACAAATCCCTGGTGTCGCGATCGTTGTCTACTACAAGAATTTCCACACCCTGAAGTAGTCTAGGATTTGGAAGAAGCCCATTTGCGATCGACATACTGATACCTCGGCTGTAATGAAGGTCTCAATGGAAAGGAACTCATATGGAAAACAGAGGCAGACGCGACCTTACTGAAGCGCGTTAACCAAGTAAATAAGCCAAATTAATTACGCAACTCGTTAGGCATAGATCCCCGAATTCTCGATAATCCGGGGATCTGATATTAGCAGTTTGTTATGGCTACCTAGTCACCGATCTCTAGCGCTACTAATCACAATGGCAGACCAGCGTTTGATTTCGTGAGTGAATTGATTGATTACAAGATGATTTGTAAAAGTGTTTCCCTTATTCTCAAATCTTTTAAGGGAAAGACGTAAGCAGAGAGGTTTGCGGCTACTCTGCTTCACTGCCCCGAATCGAAGGCGCGATCGCTAATGCCTCTGCCCCTTGCCGCATCGTAGAAATCTCTGAGTCTGTCCAAGTGCGGGCAGATTGGCAATGATGAGCCACTAGCAGTCCCCATAGCCCTTGGGGAATCAGCACCGGAACAACCAAATTGGCGCGCACCTTCAGGTTGCGAAGGAAATCGCGGTGGCAGTCTGCGATCGGCTCAGTTTCGATATCGGCGATCGCGCGTGCCCGACCTGCTAAGTACAGTGCAGCATACTCATCGTTGAAACATTCATCGGGTCCAGTTGATCCAATGATAGAAAACTGCGGAGCGCTCAGTGCTTCAAAGGTCACTTGCCCTTTCCACTGGCGATAGAAGTAATACAACAGCGCTCGATCGACCTTCAGCTTTTTCTGTAGATCGCCCGTGATTTTTACAACCAGTTGATCGCGCTCAAGAGTTGTAGAGAGGCTTGTCAGAATTCGCTGTAATTTGGGGTCGCCAAGTAGCGCTGAATCAGAATTGAGTTTCTTAGGAAAGGGAGCTTGCACGAGTCAGACCGTTGTAACAACTAAAGGGCAATTCCTTATTTTAACGGCGTAGTGGTTAGGAACATTGTTGAGGATATGGTCAATTAGCTTTTGACGCAATTCAGGCATCGCGAAAGCCAGGTGATAGGGATGTTCAGGGTCATCTTCCAAGACATGATCAATTCCTCTGATCACTACTGGCAATGTTAGAGCCGCCAATTCATGGAACGTTTTCATTTTTAATTTCAGCCGGCTGATAGGGCGAAAAATCGACTTTTGAAGCGATCGGTCTTTGACTCGCAAATTTAACTCACAAAACAGGCATGTCTGCATGACAAGATCTACAGTACCAATACAGCCCGCCCAAGCGCATGTGACGAAGTAAAACCGTAGAACAACAAGGGCAAATCTGTCTGCTGCTCATGGAGTGGTGAAGCGCTGTTTCAGAAATGAGCTGTTGACTGCGATCGGGCGTTATACCATTTTTATATGAAGCTACACATAATTAAAAGGCTCGAAAAGCTCCTGAATCAAAGGTTTCAGCTCTCAATGATTTGTGCAGCTTCACAGTAAATTGGTATTAGATGTCCTGCAACCAGCATCGGATGACTTGGTAAAGCGCTCATATCAAACTCTGAATTCAATTGGGCTGCTGTATAACTTCTTTTCAAAAAGAGACAACTGGAGTGGTCTTATGTAGACTATCAATCCGACGTTTGAAATCGAGTCCTCTCGACGTTTGACTGATGTTTGAATTGTATGAATTGATTGAGAAGTTTAGAATTCTTTACAGAACTCCCTGTCATTTCAGGGCTATTGCCACTCTCTTGCTTCCAGTTCTTGCTGCGGCAACAGCAAAGTGGCTTCGATCTCTTGCCGAATTGCCGCCGTCACTTCACAGTTACTATGCAGACAATCCAGCAGAAGTTGATTGGCTGCATAATAGCGTTGTAGCACTTGCTGTTGGTCGAGGCTAAAGTGCCAGTGGTGGTTAATCTGTCGATAGTCGTCGATCGCCCTTTTCAATTGCTCCGTCCAAGCAGTGTGATTTGTCTGCCACCATGCCTGAAACCGCTCTTGGGTTTGATCGGAACTCTGAAATTCATCCTGGAGGTGTTGCAGCGATTTGTGCAACCCAGCATCCAGCACTATTCCCAAAATATTGCTAAGCGCATCCCTACAGAGATGTGCGTGAGCAAAGTCTGGACTTTGGATTGTACAGGATTGCAGCAAGTCATCCAAGGTGGCATCGAGCAACATCCCCTGATCGAGAGTGCAGGCAAGCGCAAAATTAGCCGCCATATGAGGAGTCCGCGCTAACGCCAGATAAAAGGCTCGAACCGTTGCCTCTTTTGTTTCGGCTGGGAGCGTCTGCGATTTTTGACTTGCCCACCGCAAAAATTCTTGCAGATAGGGGTCTTCAGCGACTAATGCATCAATCTGTTGCTTCATCAACTGCACTAGCGAATCTGCACTTCGCAACATAGCCGCCGTCAACAAAAAAACTTCGCGCCAGTGCGGATCTGTGAGGTGGCTAACTAGCCCGCCCAGCGTTTGCTCCAACGCCCGCAGATTATAGCTGGCAACAATTTCCCGAGCCGTGAAGTATTCTTGAAATGCCAGATAGGAAAACGAAAAAATTCCGCGTGCTCGTTCGATCAAGAGTCCATGCTGTGCTTCGATCGCATTCAGAATTGCCTCGCTTTCAAGCTGAAGTTCCTCTGGTTCTAGAGGCGTACCCGGCAACTTCTGCAAATAGTCCCCAATATATTGCTCGATCGTGTGTTGCGTGAAAAAGTACTGCCCCTGTTCAAAGGTAGCTGACGCAAGCTGACTCAATAACCTCAGCTTCTGGGGCAACAAAAACCCGCGATACCCCTGATCGCGTTCAACCCCTTTGGCTTCGTCCCATTGACCCAGTAGCAAATCCAGCCCTTGTTTATAAAATTCAGTCCGCTTGGTCGGAAATGTCTCTTGCCCCTGAAACACCCAGCAGGCGAGATGCAGGAACAGAGGCGTACCCACCAGTTGGCGAAACTGCCAGTTTTCCGGTAAGTCCAACTTCTGAATAAATTGAGCCGATTGATCCTGTCCCGATTCAGGCGTTGGTTTGCTAAAGGCCGCAAACCACTTTTGAGTAAAGGCGATGATTTGTGCATGGGTAAAGGGGGCAATTTCTACATCCGTGAAGCCTCGCAGCCGCAGCTTTTTGGCGGCAGTGCGGCAGGATGCCACAAATCGATTTTTGTAATATTTATCCGAGAATTTGCGAATTTCTTTGAGTACCGCAGTAATGTCCTGATTCAGAACTTCATCCATCCCATCCATCAGCAGCAGCACTCTGCCTGCTTGCAGCAAGGTTTCGAGCACAGATGGGTTTGAAATGCCAGGAGTGAGAAACGCCTGACGCAGGTAGTTGAAAAGGCTAAATTCACCGCTGCGTCCGGACTCTTCCGCAAATTCCCTTAATGTGATAAAAATTGGCACTTGATTGGCAGCAAATTTACCCCGGTTGCACTGAATCGCTAGATGCTGCAAAAAGGTAGTTTTGCCAACCCCTGGTCTTCCCAGCACTCTGAGCTTTGAGTAGGCTTCAACGGACTGCATTCCCGGTATTTGCTTCTGTGCAACCGCTCCCAGTCCAGCCCGATCGAATTCGGTCGGCTCCAAGCTTTGCAGGTCAGTGATCTCTAACTGCTGCTGACTGGCAATTTCCTCCAAAATATTGACATCGACATAGATGTCGTCCAGGCTGACCGGATGGCTAATGTCTAGAAGCTGCAAGATGCCGCACTGGTTCTGAATAGTGTCCTGATGCTGCGATCGAACCTGCTGCACCAACCCATCAATCTCCAGAGGGGCAATCTCAGCTCCTCCGGGTTCAGGAAACTCCGCAGGCGGATCAACGGCAATCTCCCGCCAACCTAAGTCGAGGATCAAACAAACGGTTAGAAAAAACTGGCGATCGACGGGTTGCCCGGTGAAAAATCGCCAAATCGGCTGACGGGTCTTTAAGTTCGCCTCTCCCGCCAGATTTTCCTGAGTCCATCCCTTGAGGGCAAACGCTCGTTTAGCCCGTTGAATTCCAGCAGGAGATGCCCGGAGCGATCGCTTGACCATGTGATAAAAATCTCATATTAAAACTCAGAATTCAAACTTTTATGAACATCAGATATTCCATGGATTGCTCTATGCTATCGCTTTTCACTCAGCAAAATGATACAAAATTCAGAGAAAGTCCTTTAAGCCTGATCAGGCTGAAGCCAAATCAAACAGTCCGGCTGCAAAAAACAGCCTCTATTGCCTGTCTGTATGGGCAATAGAGGCTGGCAAATGCGCTATTTTCCGTTTGAGATTGATCGCCCCCTAAATCCCCCAATTCTGGGGGACTTTCGATCCGGTTCCGCTTCAAAGTCCCCCAGAATTGGGGGATTTAGGGGGCTGATCACGTTGAGCAATCGAGCAAAGACTTGTAGCTAGAACTAAATTCCCAATTTTTGTAACGAATTAGAACACAGCATAGATCTGGGTGCGATGAAACTAGGCTTCAACCCAGACCGACACTTTGCCGCCCCGGCAATGAAACTCGCCCCAGCCGTCGCTATTCGTCTGAACAGCGGCTTCAATATGCCCGGTTAAGTCGGTAAACGTGGCATTGCATTTGCCCACTTCCATCCACTTACAGCCATCGTCGCCGTTGCTGAGCAGGACTGCCATCGCCTTCGGATGGCTGGGATCACCTAGGCGCGTCCAGCCGATCGTATTGGGATGGTCGAAGTAGCTGTATTGTTCACCGTAGGCATAGTGCTGGCGGGCGTGGAGAAATTTGTCAATCAGCCAGCGATGAGACGGCAGGGCAATGTGGCAGTCGCGTCCATCGTGTCCCCGTCCGGTGTAGTCTGCCCCGTAATAGTCGGCATAGAAGACGCAGGGATAGCCTTCCTGCCGCAGCAGGATAATCGCATAGGCGATCGGCTTAAACCAGGGTTCAACTGAATTTTCGAGCGACTGAAGCGGTTGCGTATCGTGATTTTCGACAAAGGTCACTGCCAGCAGCGGCGCATCCTGCATCAGCGTCCCGTCCAGAATTTTTTGCAAATCATAGTCCCGTCCTTGGCAGCTAGCAGCACGGAAGTTGTGTTGCAGCGGCACATCAAACAGCGACATCCGCCCGCCCGTGGCATCTAGATACCATTTCAAAGCGGCCAAATTCCCTGTCCAGTACTCGCCCATGCAAAACAACGGGCGCTTGGCAATGTCGCGAACAGAGTCAAGCCAC
>JBBSFA010000051.1:0-9557 GCA_038239185.1 Elainellales cyanobacterium
ACTGACCATCCACTAAATGAAAGCCGCAAAACTCTAGACTATCTGGGTCAAACCAGAAGTAGTCGGGTGTCCGGAATGTGTCCTGGTAGAGCTGCTTTTTTAAGCCGCGATCGATCGCAGCCGTTGAGTCAGACAGCACCTCAACGATGACATTAGGATACTTACCCTCCTCTTCCCAGACGACCCAGCTTTTACGGGGCTTGCGCTCTACTCCCAAGACTACGAAAAAGTCAGGGCCTCGAAAGTCTTCTGATTTGCGCTGCCGAGGGCTGTAGTAAATTGTCAGATTGCCCGCTGCAAAGTAATCTTGCCGGGGTGAAGTGCCGCCTTCTCGCCACCACCAGTCTAGACAAGAGAGCAGCAGAATGAGCTGTTGCAGATGTAGATAGGTTTCCAAAACAGGTTCATTGCTATACAAATCACCAGGCGGGAAGACAACGGCTTCCGGCTGAGGTTCTAGTGAGTCTAAGCTTTGACTGACTGACATCATGCAGCCCCGTAGCAGAATATGTACTCAGTTTAGACAATGCGTAATCAAGACGAGAGATAAGTGTACCCACTCAGACTGCGCTCGTAGTTTTGTAAGAGAATCTGGGCTTCTTGTAGCGTAATTCGGTTTTCTTGCAGGGCTTGCTCCGATCGCCGCCGAATATTCTCGATCAAGTCCTCAGAGTCATATTGCACATAGCCCAACACTTCTTTCATCGTGTCGCCTTTAACCACATGCTCAATCTGATAGCCCGTTGGGGTCAGTTTAATATGCACTGCATTGGTATCGCCAAACAGATTGTGTAAATTGCCCATGATTTCCTGATATGCCCCGCTCAGGAACATCCCCAAGTAGTAAGGCTCATAGGCAGGCGGGTGAATTGAGTTCCCGGCTTGACTGCTGCTTGGCTGCTCTACCTGTTTCAGCGAATGCAGCTCTAGTACAGATTTGACATCCCGCAGATCGATGAACTGATCGATTTTGCCGTCGCTATCGCAGGTGAGATCCGCCAGCGTAGCGCGCTGGGTCGGCTCTTCGTCGAGGCGATGGATCGGCATGATGGGGAAGAGCTGATCGATCGCCCAAGTGTCTGGAGCCGACTGGAAGACCGAAAGATTGATGTAGTAAATCGATGCCATGATCTTTTCTAGATCTTCTAGATCATCTGGCACATAATCCTGCTGTCGGACGATCGCCAGAATCTTGGCGCAGCAAGCCCAGTAGAGTCGCTCGGCGCGGGCGCGTTCCGTGAGGCTGACATAGCCAAACCCAAAGAGACTGACTGCCTCCTCTTTGAACTGGGCGGCATCATGATATGCCTCTTGATAAGTCTCCAGGGAGATAGATTTGTATGTGTCATAAAGGTTGCGGACAATCAAATGCTCAGAGTCTGCCGCTGGCTCCGGTTCCTCAAACACAACATCGCTCGTGCCCAGCACATCAAAAACTAGGACAGACTGATGAGAGGCGATCGCCCGTCCGCTTTCGCTGACCAAAGTTGGCACGGGCAGGTTAGACTCCTCGCAGGCTTCTTTCATTTCTGCAACTACGTCATTGGCGTAGTTCTGCATGTTGTAGTTTTTAGAGGCGTGAAAGTTAGTCTTAGAGCCGTCATAGTCCACCGCCAATCCGCCGCCCACGTCTAGATATTTCATCTGCGCGCCTAGCTTTGCCAGTTCAACGTAGATCTGGCTGGCTTCGCGAATGGCATCTTTAATCACGCTGATCGCGGAGATCTGAGAGCCGATGTGGTAGTGCAAAAGCTGCAAAGAGTCCAGCGTATCGGCTGCTTTCAGCTGCTCTACTGCCTTCAGGATTTCGGGAATCGTCAGCCCAAACTTCGCTCGATCGCCCGCAGAAGTGCCCCAGCGTCCAATCCCCTTGGCGCTAAGCTTGGCGCGAATCCCTAAAATTGGCTTGAGTCCTAGCTTTTGGCTCGCTTCGATCGCCAAATCCACTTCTTCAATTTGCTCAATCACGACGATCGGCGTATGCCCCAACCGCTGCGCCAATGTTGCCGTCTCAACATATTCTCGATCTTTATAACCGTTGCAGATCACCAGCGCACCGGGCGTATCTAACATTGACAGCGCAATCATCAGCTCTGGCTTTGAGCCTGCCTCTAGCCCAAACTGGTGCGGCTTCCCAAAGCGGACTAGATCTTCAATAATGTGGCGCTGCTGATTACACTTAGTGGGAAAAACGCCCCGGTAAACCCCCGGATAGTTGTAGCGGGCGATCGCTTTTGCAAAGCAGGCGTTTAGCCGCTCAATGCGGTCTTGCAGAATATCCGAGAAGCGGATTAGCAAGGGCAGTCCCAAATTTCGCTGCTTCAGCGCGTTTGCTAGCTCGTATAGGTCTAATGAGCCGCCGCGATCGCCTTTGGGGGAAACCGTTACATGTCCGGCAGCATTAATCGAGAAGTAGGGTTCGCCCCAGCCATTGATCCGATACAGCTCTTCGCTGTCTTCGATCGCCCAAGCTTTTTTGGCTGGCTCGGCAGCACGAGGTTGGGTGTGGGCAGAATTAGCGCTGGAGGGCTTTGGCGGTTCTGAACCTTCTGGCTTTGAATTTTCTGGCTTTGAATTTTCTGATTTTGAAACCCCAGCGATCGGCTGTTTTGCCATCCCATCTACTCCCCTCTAAACTAGCTCGATCAAAAAAGCTTAAGCTGACAGTTTATCGTATTTGCTACAGTTTGGCAGGTGAGCTAGTTGACAGTGTTGATGCAATTTTTTGACCTAAAACGCCATAAAAAAAGCAGAACCGAATTCGGTTCTGCACTCTCGGAGGATTTACTGGTTTTGGGAAATTTATCTAGCTGCGAAAATCGTTTAACAGTAAGACGAGATATCTTCACCGCAGCGATCGGCTAAATAACAGAGGGCGCGGAATCTCAGCGCTACCACCTCGTCATAAACTGGATTAAGCTTGCAAAGTGGTGGGATATGCAAGATTGTACGACCCAATAGCTTGACATCGCGCTCAAACGGACATTGGGAGGGAATCGATTTGCAGAGAAAATGAGCAAACTTGATATCATCAACTGCAACGCGATCGAGCCAATTACGGATTGGCTTAAACAAATCGATCTGAGACTGTCCCGGAGATTGGAGAGGGGATTGATTGAGGGACTGAGCAGGCAACGGAGTCGAGGGCATCGCTGAAGCGATATCTGATGCAATGCCATTAGGCGATTCAACCCAACCCCAGCTCACATAGGCAGAAGCTGCATGGTTTTCAGTTGACTGTGTTTGAGTCCTGTGATTAGCTGCGTTCATGTTCTTCTCTCTTCCGACAATATGGTTTGTTGGGGGTGAAACTCACTAGTGCTGGTCAAAAGCTACCTACATCAAGCAAAGACGACTTACCGGAAAATTAGTGCCAGACTCACAGTTTCTTACTCGCCCTGCTGCTATATATCCTGCCCGAACTGCCGATCGCTGATAGCAGTAGAATCACCCGAATTCTGAGAAAGCACAGCTCTAGCCTTCCGCAGGTTCGCCTAAACCAAAAAAGAGCGTCTTGCCGTTTATGACAAGACGCTCTTCTTAATTTATTTTTTTGATGAAGGTGGCTCTAAGAAGCAACCGAGGCAACTTTAGCGGTCGATCGCTGCCGTCTGATCACATTGACTGGCGGCTCCAAAGGCGATTGCATCAAGAAGACCAGCGTTGCATTGCTTTGCAGCTCACGACGTAGGAGACGACGCAATTCCAGTTCAATCTCTACCCGCATTCTCACCCAATCGACATCGACAACCCCATTGCTGAGCGATTGCGACAGCTCTGCCCAACGGTTGCTGACGACAGTTTGGATCGTTTGCAAGATCGAGTTTTCTAGCTTGACTTTATCAACCGCCGTTGCCACGCCTCGCAGATGGACTTCTGGCTTGGCAGTGAGTTCGCTATTCCAACCGATCGAAGCGGCGATCGTCACAATCCCATCTTCTGCGAGCTGCTGTCGCTCCTTTAGCACACGGTCTTGCACCATACCCGAATGGGACGAATCCACTAGCTCAATCCCAGAGGGCACTTTGTCAATAATCCGAATGCTGTCAGGAGTCAGTCCAACTACGTCGCCGTTGTTGATGATCACCATATTTTCTGCCGGAATACCAAGGCTCTGAGCGGTTTCAGAGTGCTTGACCAGCATCCGATGTTCCCCGTGAACGGGCAAAAAGAATTTCGGACGAGTCAGCCCCAGCATTAGCTTTTGGTCTTCTTGGGAACCGTGACCCGAAACGTGGATGCCTTTGTCGCGCCCATAGACGACCTTCGCGCCCAAAATCATCAGCTTGTCGATCGTATTCACAACTGCGATCGTGTTGCCTGGAATCGGGTTTGCCGAGAAAACAACCGTGTCGCCTTCACGAATTTTGATTTGGCGATGTTCGCCATTCGCAATCCGGGTCATGGCTGCCATTGGCTCCCCTTGAGAACCCGTGGTCAGGATCAGCACCTTATTATCTGGCAGCTTGTTCGCCACGTTAAGCGGCACAAACAAATTGTCGTCACACTTGATGTAACCCAGCGCTCTTGCGTGGGCAATCACGTTCAGCATGGAGCGTCCCATCACCGAAACCGATCGCCCCTGTTTCTTAGCAATTTCCAGAATAATATTGACTCGGTGCACCGAAGAGGCAAAAGTGGTGACCAGCAACCGCCCTTGCGCTTGAGCAAAGATCCGATCGAGGTTGGGAGCAACCGATCGCTCAGAGGGGGTAAATCCAGGAATCTCAGAATTAGTTGAGTCGCTAATAAGGCAGAGAACGCCTTTCTCACCGTGCTCAGCCATGCGCTGGAAGTCAAAGTACTCACCGTCGATCGGCGTGTGATCAAACTTAAAGTCGCCCGTGTGGATTACCACGCCGACCGGAGTATGCAACGCGATCGAAAAACTATCTGCCATCGAATGGGTATTGCGGATATACTCCACCAAAAATGAAGAGCCAATCCGCACCATATCGCGAGGGCGAACGGTGCGAAGCTCAGTGCGATCGGCAACACCGGCTTCTTCTAGCTTGTCGTGCAGCAATGCCATCGCCAGCCGAGGACCATATATGACCGGGATATCAAATTGCTTGAGGTGAAACGCAATTCCCCCGATGTGATCCTCGTGTCCATGGGTGACAATCATCCCTTTAATCTTGTGACGATTCTCACGCAGGTAGGTCATGTCAGGCAATACCACGTTCACGCCATGCATTCCATCGGTTGGAAATGCTAAGCCTGCATCAAGCAGAACAATCTCGTCGTTGTATTCAAAAACGCAGGTGTTCTTACCAATTTCGTGCAGACCGCCCAACGGAATAATTTTTAGGGCACTTGCGGAACCATTTTGACTCATGTGTATCCTTGTCTGTTTAGAGTTGCGGAGGTAAAACTTGTAAAACGCTTATCAACAAAAGCCTGTAAAACAGAAATTTGTGCAGGAAGCAGAAACTGGGTGAAACTAGAAGCTTGTGGCGATCGCAGACGGCAATAACAAAAAAGATCGCGGCTAGGGAAGCTGTAGCTCTTGCATCATCGAATTCCAATCGTCTATTCAGTTGTCAAAAACCTTATTAGCTGTCGAGAAACCTAGATGCCTTTCTCTAGATGCCTTTTCTATAGCCACAGCTACTAGTACTGTAGCTCAAAAGCCGATCAACTCGTGGGCTAACTCTCAGCCGGGAGATTGCTTTGCTTCTAGTAATCCCAAATCAGTCATAACTGACCTTAGCGTAGGAATCAAATCTGTAGAGACATCTTCAAGAGGTAAGCGGGTCGATCCGACTTGCCAGCCTTGGAGCTTCAATGCCGCTTTGACGGGAATGGGATTGGCTGTCATAAACAGCGCCTTGAACAGCGGAAATAGCTCTAGATGAATCTGAGTTGCTTTCTGCACCTGACCTTGCTCAAAAGACTGGATCATATACTGCAAAGCTTGTCCAACCAAGTGGCTGGCAACGCTGACCACCCCTTGTGCTCCTACTGCCAGCATGGGTAAAGTCAGAGAGTCGTCTCCCGAATAAATACTAAACTCTGGTGGGGTCGATCGGCGAATCTGACTGACTTGGTCTAAATTGCCGCTCGCTTCCTTGACTGAAACGATGTTAGAGATCTCTGAAAGCCTGATAATAGTTTCCGGGAACAGGTTTTGCCCTGTCCGACCAGGAATATTATAGAGCATTACAGGCAGCTCTGGACAAGCTTCTGCGATCGCGCGGAAATGCTGGTATAACCCTTCCTGCGGAGGCTTGTTGTAGTAGGGAACGACTTGAAGCGTTCCATCCAATTGTAGCTTACTTGCCTTCTGAGTGGCAGCGATCGCTTCTGCGGTTGAGTTAGATCCGGCTCCGGCAATCACTTTCGCCTTGCCGACCACTGCTTTCTGGATCACCTGAAAGAGCTGGTATTCCTCATCCCAGTTGAGCGTAGGCGACTCGCCCGTTGTCCCACAGACAACCAGGGTATCTGTCCCTTGCTCCACCAAGTGAACTGCTAGCTTTTCTGCCACTTCGTAGTTGACACCGCCTTCTGCATCAAACGGAGTCACGATGGCAGTCAAAACACGTCCGAAATTCGTCACACTTTACTTACTCCTCGTCTCTGAGCGAACTGTGGGGGCTAAAGAGTCAGAAATCAATCTAGCTCAATTCTCTAACCCCCGATTGTTTAAAATCAACTGCTTAAGGCTGATCTCATGTCTGCGATCTTTTGGTTCAAGTCCGATTGAACCGATCGCTCTAAACTAATTTTTCCGGCTGTACCTTTACTTACCCTTTTCCTACTTCGCCCCGATCGCCAGCTTTGCCGGACGAATTAGCGACTGCGCCGCCAATAGCTCCGCAATCTGAATAGCATTGAGGGCAGCCCCCTTGCGGATTTGATCGCCACTCAGCCATAGCTCCAAGCCATTAGGGCTAGAAATATCCTGGCGAATACGCCCAACAAGCACCTCATCTTGACCGCTGGCATCGATTGGCATCGGGAAGTAGTTTGCCTGCCAATCCTCAACCAGCTTAACGCCAGGAGCCTGACTGATAATCTGGCGGGCTTTTGCCACTTCAAAGGGCGATGCGAACTCCAGATTAATGGCTTCTGAGTGGGCACGCAGTACGGGAACCCGTACACAGGTTGCTGTGATTCGCAGATCGGCAACGCCAAAGATCTTGCGGGTTTCGTTCACCATTTTCATCTCTTCTTCACAATAGCCCTGCTGATTCAGCGTTGTGTTGTGCGGAAACAGATTGAAGGCGAGCGGGTAGGGAAAGATTTCGGTGGGCGGCTCTTTGCCTGCCAGGATGGCGATCGTCTGCTGTTTCACTTCTTCCATTGCCCGCGCCCCTGCACCGCTGGCAGATTGGTAGGTAGACACCACAACCCTTTGAATCGGCTGGATCTGGTGCAGGGGATAGATGGCAACTGCCATCAAAATCGTCGTGCAGTTGGGGTTGGCGATGATGCCCTGGTGGGTCGCGGCTGCCTGCGGGTTGACCTCTGGGATGACCAGTGGTACTTCGGCATCCATCCGAAAGGCACTGGAGTTATCAATGACAACAGCTCCAGATTCGACGGCTTTGGGTGCCCAGACTTTAGAGATGGAGCCGCCCGCAGAGGCAAGCACTAGGTCGATATTCTTGAACGCAGACTCATCTAGAGCCTCTACAAGCAGATTTTCTCCTCGGAAGGTGAGCTGCTGCCCTGCCGATCGCGGGGAAGCCAGCAGTTTTAGATCTGCGACAGGAAAGTTGCGCTGTTCTAACAGGCTCAGGAGTTCAGTGCCGACAGCACCCGTCGCACCCAGGATGGCAACTCGATAAGATTGAGGCAAATTAATATCCTCCGACTACGCTATACAGTTTATTTAGAGCTAGCAGGCTTAGAGCCAATAGTTTTTTAAAAGATTATGAGGCTTATGTTTCTTAGCTTATGTTTCTTAAATATAGAGGTTTGGTCTAACAAGATACTATCAAAACGAGAAGCGATAAAAGCAATCCTTTGGCGCAAGCGCAATTGTGAAGGAACGATCGCCCGCTATCTACCAGCCTGAAAACCCGCGAATCATTGAGATTTACTGACCCACCTTATACGGTAGGGACAGAATCAGCTAACATAACTAATTGCGGCAGACGGAGTTTTCTCAGTTGCCAGTCACCATGCCACGAGAATTGCGATGAAAGTTACCCAGGAAAAACTCCCAGCCAGTCAAATTGGACTTGAGATTGAGATTCCCTCCGATGTGTCGAAGCAGACCTATGACAAAACTCTACAAGAGTTTTCTCGATATTCAAACATTCCTGGATTTCGTAAAGGCAAAGTGCCTAGACCTGTGCTGATCCAGCAGTTTGGCAAACGAATCAAAGCGTCGGCGGTTGAGAGCTTGATTCAAGATGGACTCAAGCAAGCGCTAGAGCAGGAGAAGATTGACGCGATCGGCGCTCCGAATCTGATTTCTCAATTTGACGACTTAGTCAGCCAATTTGAACCTGGGGCACCGCTGACTTTTTCGGCATCGGTAGATGTGCCGCCTCAGGCTGTCCTCAGCCAATACAAAGGGCTACAGGTGCAGGCTGAAGAGATTAAGTATGACCCAGAGCGGGTAGATGAAGTCCTGGAAGATTACCGCAAGCGATCGGCAACCTTAGTTCCAGTCGAAGGGCGAGAAGCGCAGCCGGAAGATTTGGCGACGGTCGATTTCAAGGGCGTGTTAGCCGCAGAGGAGGGTGAAGAACCCGCTGAGATTCCGGGCGGTAGCGCTGAAGATTTTGAGATTGAGCTGGTTGAAGGGCGCTTCATTCCAGGCTTCATCGACGGCATTATCGGCATGACTCCTGGGGGAACCAAGGATGTTTCAGCCACATTCCCCGATCCCTATGCTCAGGCTGAACTGGCGGGTAAAGCTGCCATCTTTACGATCACGCTCAAAGAGCTGAAAGAGCGAGAGTTGCCCGATCTGGACGACGATTTTGCCCAAGAGATCAGTGAATTTGAGACGTTGGCAGAACTGCGGGAGTCCCTGGATAAGCGCTATCGGGAAGAGGCAGAAGAAAAAACTAAGGCAAACAAGCAAGAAGCCTTGCTCAGCGAATTGGTCAAGTATCTGGAAGTAGAGCTACCTGAAACGCTGGTTAGGCAGGAAGTGGACTATGCTGTTACGCAGACCGCCATGCGGTTCAGCCAGCAGGGTATGGATATCCGCAAAACTTTCACTGAGCAAATCGTTTCAATGCTGCGGCAGCAAGCCCGTCCAGAAGCAGTCTTGAGGCTACAGCGGACGCTGGCATTAGGCGAGGTTGCCAAAACTGAAGACCTTAAGGTGGAGCCAGCCGAGGTCGATGCCAAATTTGTAGAGGTTATGGATGATCTGGGCGATCGCGAAGTTGACCCCGATCGCCTCCGTCAGGTTTTGGAAGATGACTTGCTGCGCGACAAGATCATGGATTTGCTAGAGGCAGAAGGAACGGTCGAACTCGTGCCAGAAGGATCGCTGAAGGTTGAGGAACCGGAAGATGAGTTGATTGAGGCAGCCGCAGAGGCGGTAGCAGAGGCAGAAGCGGCTTCTCCAGACGGAGTGATTGACG